>DATLAJ010000036.1 GCA_035527515.1 bacterium | reverse complement strand
TAGCCAATGACCCCTAATCCAAGCCCTGACTGCGAGCATCAAAGCGCCCACATCGACCGATTACGAAAACTCCTCGACCGGGCGATCTTGACTCGGAATCGGCAGTTGCTATCATTGCTCGCTAGTGCGCTCCGCAAGTGGTGCCGGTGGGTCAGTTGATCAAATAGGGAGGTCTTGGGGATTTGGGCAAAACAAAGGCGCTCAGGTTTCGCCACGTCTGGTTGTGGTTCTTGATACTTGGATTGCTCGCCGTCCTTTATTTGCCGTCTCTTAAGTTCGACCTCTTCGCTGACGACTTCGGCTTCTACGGGCGCAGGGAGCTCGGCGTCACGCTAATCAATTATTTCTTCAAAGGGGAAAGACCGGGGCTGAACCCAGAGGAATACGCGCATTTTCGTCCTCTGGGTGCTTATGTCTGGGCTCTCAAATTCGCTCTGTTTGGGGAACGAATCGTCTACTACCACGCCGTGGCCATCCTCGTTCACTTGATCAACACCGTGCTCGTTTTCGTCTTTGCGCGAAGAGTGCTAGGCCTCGACCGCGTGTGGTCCCAATGCGCCTCGCTTCTGTTTGCGGTATTCTGGTTCAACTTCGAGTCGGTGGCCTGGCTCGCGGCCAACAATGCTGCCATCTGCACGGCATTTCTTCTGTCAGCAGTTCTGTTCTCGGTCAGGTACGTGCGTCAAGGCGGCATTGGCGCGCTGCTTGCCCTATCTCCGTTTATGCTCCTGGCGATCGCCAGCAAGGAGTTTGCGCTGGTCATGCCTCTCGTTGTGGGACTTATCTGGTTCCTCCCCTTCGAGAGGCCTGTGGAAGGGGCCAAAAAAAGAGGTCTGATTGCGGTGGCGATCTCAGTTCTGCTCGTTGCTGGTTACGTGGCGCTGAGGTCGGCACTGGCCTTCCAGATGCCTATTGTGGAGATCACGCCCAGTTTCTTGCTCAGGACAGCCCATGGCTTGTTGACGATCTTTTGGTGTCCACTTGAATACCGTTTTCTAGGAGCGCTCGGCGCACTTTTCTTTCTGTCATGCCTGTTTCAGCCCAGAACGCGGATTCTGGCTCTGCTAGTTCTTGTCTTGTTGGCTCCTGCTCTTGTCCTGGAACCGGAGATGAGACACATCTATCCCGCCAGCTTCGCATTTGCGCTTGTGCTGGTCTTGGTCCTGAGGACTTTCGAAGAGTTGCCCCGCTCTAGAATGGCCTTGCTCCAAGTAGGGCTACTCCTCCCACTCGCGGGCGGCACGTTCTACGCGTTCGTGAAGCAGCACGGCCCGAGTCCCACATTCGTATTGGGAGGGCTCGCGTTAGCACTCGTTCTACTATTGTGTCTCTGGAGAAGAGGGCGGCTTCAGGCCTCTAGCGCTCTAACCTTCATGCTGGTGGCCCTCATTGCGGCCGGCAATCTCGGTCTGGCGATGGACTTCCCCTGGCAATGTAGATCGGGCGCGAAGGTCATGGGCCTAGGGGGAAGTCCTGTCTCTCAGCAGCCGGAGGGAGATGTGCGGCTCGTTTTTGTTGAAGAGAAATCCGAACTCGTCAGAGGCGATAAGTCTGTCCCTGTAGGATCCCTTCGGAACCCTGACTTCGTCCCGATTGATGAGATGCTTGACAACATCGCCGAATGCCCTGACACCAGGCTGGATGAGCACGTTATTGTAATAGGGCAGACCGATGAGAAGATCGCTAGCCGTGATGACATCAGGGCGCTCCTTAAGCTGCGGCAGGCCTCTTACCGGATGCCGCCGCCGGACATGCTGTCCTTCGCATTCAACGGCACTCCCGACCAATCGGGGCGGAGGTTTGCGGCCTGCGACATCGATCACAAAGCCGTTGGGTGCCTAGAGATGAGAGACAACCCATTAGACACAGTTGCCTATGACCTCATATCGGTCGGGTTTCTCAACCCGAACCAGTTGCCGTCGCAGCTCGCCTGGCTCGAGTGGTATCGACGTGGCGACCAAAACCCTGTCGGCAGGGCTGTGAGACAGATTGAGGCCGGACAGGCGGCGTTTATGCTGAGACGCCAAATCGACTGGCTCACTGCGCGAGAAGTCACCAGGATCACGACAGGTCTCGTGGGTGAAGATGCCCTTCCCTATCTCGCCGCGATCTCCATTCGCAAGCAGCCGGGGAAGCGCAGGTGACCTCCCGCAGAATCAGGTCTGCCTCCCGTAAAGCCTTTAGTTGACTTGCATAATAGCCTAAAGCGGACCGGCACTCTCCCGAACGACGACTCTGTTGACCTGGCCCGGACTAAGCTGCGTATGTGAAGTTCTGATGGCTATTGCTTGAGTCCCCTGAAAGGGGGCCACGTGAGTAGCCCCGTGTGAAACGCGGGGTATCTAGCCGACTACACTGCTCCTAGCCCCCCTCGCCATCCGCAGGTTGCACCTGCGGCTACTCAAATTATGCCCCGTTGGGGCATTCAGGCATGGCCGTCGAATTGCATCGACGCCGATTCTCAGATTGTCGAGGTTTTGTAGCCAATGACCCCTAATCCAAGCCCTGACTGCGAGCATCAAAGCGCCCACATCGACCGATTACGAAAACTCCTCGACCGGGCGATCTTGACTCGGAATCGGCAGTTGCTATCATTGCTCGCTAGTGCGCTCCGCAAGTGG
>DATLAJ010000035.1 GCA_035527515.1 bacterium | reverse complement strand
AAGCAACGACGTTGGCGCAATGATCATCGACTATGACGGAAACGTGTGGCTCTCTGATAGAATTGGCGCTGGCCTGACCAGGATCTCTGATGGGGGCTGGCCACAGATGCGACTTGCCCTTAACAAGTTGGAGACACCTGAAGCCATTGCCATAGTGGCCAGTGTTTTCAACACACAGCCCGTTGTCGGGGTTGACGTTTACATCGCTTGCCAGATAGGGGCTTCACTTCTATTCTATCCGAAGTGGACGCCCGAGCCCTCTCCTGTCCAAATCAATCTCTACGCGGGCTTCAATGAATCCGCGACGATCATTGAGATGCCGAAAGAGCGCATCCCGGCCGGCAGCTACACGTTCTGGGGCTGCATGACCGGCCGTAACACGCAGAAGCTCATCGGCCCCATCGACTGCAAGTTCGAGGCGCTGACAATCCAGGTCGATTAACTCCTGTCTCGTTTTGATGAGGCAGACGGGCGCAGCAAGCGGCGCCCCTACGGGACTGCTGGCCCATCAGAGGGAACGCCTCTCCAAACCTGTTGTTTTCCCCGCTCCGTTGAGGCATATATATACGCCAGTGGTTTAGCGTTGGAAGGAGCGCCGATAGTTGGATTACAGAGAGTTTCTTCTTGAGGTCGGGGTGGAGGACCTTCCCCCCGGCTTCGTTAAGTACGGCAGAGAACACATTGCTCGAGCTGTCCCCGAGCTCTTCAAGAAGCATCGGCTCGAGTTCGAGGGTCTCTCGGTCTTTGCCTCGCCTCGTCGGCTGGCGTTTGTGCTCGAGTCGTGCGCCACGAGGCAGTCGGATTCAGAGGAGGTTGCGAAGGGGCCGGCCGTTCGCGTTGCTTATGACGCCGAAGGGAAGCCGACAAAGGCGGCGATTGGGTTCGCTCGGTCGATGGGGGTTGATGTAGGGCGTCTCGGTTCTATTAAGACGGCAAAGGGGGAGTATGTAACGGCAAAGAAGAATCTTTTGGGCAGGCCGGCGGTCGAGGTCATCCCCGATATAGTTCGTTCTCTGGTCGAGTCGTTCACTTTCCCGAAAATGATGCGCTGGACTGATGCGCCGTTTGCGTTTGGAAGGCCTGTTCGGTGGCTCGTGGTGCTTTTGGGCGATGAAGTCGTTAAGTGCTCAGTCTTCGGGGTCGAATCGTCGAATGTATCGAGGGGCATTTGGACACAGGGCGAGATGAAGATCAGGATCGCGCATGCCGGCTCGTATGTTTCTGATATGGCAGCACGCCACATCGCGGTAAGCCACAAATGTCGCTTAGCTAGCATCACCGCCGGCATCAAACAGATCGAGCAAAGCCTCGGCTGCGAGGTCGTCAGGGATGGGGCGATGCTGTCGATACTGGCCGACTCTGTCGACTCGCCACGGGTAACATTTGGGGATTTCGATGCCCGCTTTCTGGAGCTGCCGGAGCCAGTTCTCACAACTTGTCTCTGGCATCATCAGTTCTTTCTCGCAACGAGGCCGAAGTTCTTTGCAGAACCTTCCGGCGGGTTCAAGCGGGATGTGTCGGTCTCAGGGCTGCTGCCCCACTTCGTTGCGCTGTTGGCCAATCCCGAGGCCCAAGAGGAGACGGTAAGAGGAGGCAACGAGGCGGTGCTCGAGGCGCGGCTTGAGGACGCGGCTTTTTTCTTTGCAGAGGACAAGAAAACGCGGCTCGAAGAGCTTCTGCCTCGGCTGCAAGGCATGGCCCTGCACAAGGGACTTGGCGACCTTCTGATGAAGTCCGGGCGGCTTAAGAAGCTCGCGCCTGTGGTAGCTGCGCTTATCTTTGCCGGACAGGATGAGGTGGACGGCGTGCCGATTGATGCATTCAAGACGAATTGCAGCCGGGCGGGGGAGCTTTGCAAGGCTGATCTGATAACTCATACGGTTGGCGAGTTTCCGGAGCTTCAGGGCGTCATGGGTGGGATATATGCGAGGGTATTCGGCGAGCCGGATGCGGTCAGCGGCGCGATTGCCGAGCACTACCGGCCACGCGGAGCCGAGGACGGGCCGCCCAAGACGGACTGTGGGAGAGTGTTGGCGCTTGCCGATAAGCTAGACAGCCTGTGTGCGTTTTTCGGCGCCGGCCACGTTCCTAAAGGCTCTCAGGACCCGTTCGGACTGCGGCGGGAGGCCCAGGGCATTGTGTCGATCCTGCTCAACGCCGAATACAGGCTGCCGCTTCTGGTTGCCCTGGACAAAGGGATCGAGGGCGTCGAGGCTGACGGGCTGATCAAGCCAGCGGATGACCTCGGGCAGCTCGTGCTCGCGTTCATCAAGCAGCGTCTTTCATACCAATTGGCCGAGCGGGAGGGTGTCCGCCATGACTTAGTAGCGGCGGTGATAGCGCACCCATGCGACGACATCGTTGACCTACGAACAAGAGCGCTGGCGCTTCAGGAGTTCTCGAGCGATGAGCAATTCGAGGCGCTGACAACCGGTCTCAAGCGCGCCTCACACATTCTCAAGGGAGAGAGGTGGGGGAAACTCAATCGCAAGCTGCTTGTTGAGGAGCAAGAGACGATGTTGCTTGGCGAGATTGTGAAGATCGAGAGCGACGTCCATGCTAATGTTGATGCGGGGATGTATCTTGATGCATTCAATTTGATAGCGGGATTGCGGCCTTTTATCGACGATTTTTTCGACAATGTAATGGTGATGGTCGAGGACGAGGCTCTTCGGGAGAATCGGCTTGCGTTGCTGGCAAGATTGACGAAGATGTTCGGCTCAATCGCTGATTTTTCCAAGATTGTGGTGGAAAAGAAATGATGCAGGTTCGGCGGGTTGGTCTGTCGGACAGCGAATTGGAGCCGTGTGTGGTGGCTCAGAAAGATCGGAGGTAGCCTGAGAATGGCAGGGAAGTACGTATATGGTTTTGGCGGCGGGATCGCTGAGGGTAGGGCGGAGATGAAGAACCTTCTGGGAGGGAAGGGCGCAAACCTGGCAGAGATGGCTCATCTGGGCATCCCTGTTCCGCCGGGGTTCACTATTAGCGCTGCCGCTTGCGTGGAGTTCTTCGCCAATGGCGGGAATTACCCTGAGGGGATGTGGGGACAGGTGCAGGAGCACCTCGCCGATGTTGAAAGGCTGACTGGCAAGAAGTTCGGTTATGCTGAGAATCCACTCTTGGTATCGGTTCGCTCTGGCGCACGAGTGTCGATGCCGGGCATGATGGACACGGTTCTTAACCTCGGACTCAACGATAAGACCGTTGCTGGCCTCACAAAGATGGCCGGTGGCGACGAGCGTTTTGTCTATGACAGCTACAGAAGGTTCGTTACGATGTTCGGGGACGTTGTTTTGGGCGTGCCGCACTCAGAGTTCGAGAAGATTCTGGACGAATACAAAGCAAGACAGGGCGTAAAGCTAGACACGGAGCTTTCTGCTGACAGCCTCAGGGCGATCGCTGCTGCGGGCAAGAAGCTCGTGGAGGAGCGAACTGGCGGGGCGTTTCCCGAGGAGCCAATAGAGCAGCTGAAGCTGGCGATCAACGCAGTATTCAACTCGTGGTTCAACAAGCGGGCCAAGACCTACCGCGCAAGGTTCGGGATACCGGAGGATTGGGGCACGGCGGTCAACATTCAGGCGATGGTATTTGGGAACACTGGTGAGAGGTCTGGAACAGGCGTGGCATTCACCAGAAACCCCGCGACTGGGGATAACGAGTTCTACGGTGAGTTTCTCATGAACGCTCAGGGCGAGGACGTCGTGGCGGGCATCCGGACGCCCGAGAAGATCGAGAGGCTTGCTGAGCAGTTGCCGGACGCCTACAAGGAGTTGCTGGACATCCGAGAGCGGCTCGAGAAGCACTACCGGGACATGCAGGACATAGAGTTCACGATCGAGCATGGCAAGCTGTTCATGCTTCAGACGAGAACCGGCAAGCGGACTGGCCGGGCTGCGATTCAGGTCGCCGTTGACATGGTAGAGAGCGGTATGATCACAAAGGAGGAGGCGATTCTGCGAGTTGAGCCTGAGCACATTGAGCAGATGCTGCACAGGGCTATCGACCCGAATGAGAAGCTGGACGTCATAGCAAAGGGCCTGCCCGCCTCGCCCGGCGCCGGAGTTGGTGAGCTCGTATTCACTGCGGAAGATGCCATTGCTGCGAAAGAGGCCAAGAGGAAAGTGGTTTTGGTTCGCGCCGAGACATCTCCAGAGGACGTTGGAGGAATGATCGCCGCTGAGGGTATCCTGACAGCGCGCGGGGGCATGACTTCCCACGCCGCAGTGGTTGCGCGCGGCATGGGCAAGTGCTGTGTTGCGGGCGCAAGCTCTCTGCTAATAGACGAGGAGAAGAAGACGTTGACGGTCGGCGACCTCGTGCTGAAGGAGGGTGATGTGATCACGCTCGACGGCGTCAATGGCCTCGTGGCAAGAGGCGCCGCAAGGCTAGTTGACCCTCAGATGACGGGCAACTTCGGCAAGTTCATGGGTTGGGTAGATGAGGTCCGGAAGCTGGGTGTTCGCACTAACGCGGACAACCCGAGGGACGCCAAGCGAGCGCGCGATTTTGGCGCGGAGGGCATTGGTCTCACGCGAACGGAGCACATGTTCTTCGAGGCGGACCGTCTTCCTGCAATGCGCGAGATGATACTTGCCGAGAATGCAGAAGGAAGGCGAGCGGCGCTAGCGAAAATCCTGCCGATGCAGCGTGAGGATTTCATCGGGATATTCAAAGCCATGGACGGCCTGCCGGTTACAATTCGCCTGCTCGATCCGCCGCTGCACGAGTTCTTGCCCTCGCAGGATACGGACATCGAGTCGCTGGCGAGGGACATGGGCGTTTCGTTCAAGCAGCTGAAAAACAAGATCGAGGAGCTCAAGGAAATGAACCCGATGCTCGGGCACCGCGGCTGCCGGCTGGGTATCTCCATGCCGGAGATAACCGAGATGCAAGCGACTGCCATCTTTGAGGCGGCCTGCACGGTCAAGAAGGAGGGCGTCAAGGTTCTTCCGGAGGTCATGGTCCCGCTCATTGGGAAGGTAGAGGAGCTCGAGAACCAGAAGAAGGTGATTGATAAGGCCGCCAAGGAGGTCTTCGCCAGGGTGGGGCTGGAGGTCGAATACATGGTTGGGACGATGATCGAGATACCCAGGGCGTGCGTGGTCGCGGATAAGGTCGCAGAGGTTGCGGAGTTCTTCTCGTTCGGCACGAATGACCTGACCCAGATGACGTTCGGCTACAGTCGCGACGACGCTGGCAAGTTCATCGCCGACTACCTTGAGCGAGGCATCTTGCCTTGCGACCCGTTCCAGTCGATCGACGTTGATGGCGTCGGGGGCATGGTCAAGATGGGCGTCGAGCGTGGTAGGTCAACCAACCCGACGCTCAAGATCGGCATCTGCGGCGAGCACGGCGGCGAACCTCGCTCGGTCGAGTTCTGCCACAAGGTGGGCATGAACTACGTCAGCTGCTCCCCCTTCCGGGTTCCAGTGGCGCGCTTAGCGGCGGCTCAGGCTGTGCTCAAGTTCGACAAATAAAACGGACAGAATTGATTACTGCGGGGACGCGCTGTGCGGCGAACGGCGTGTTCCCGCCGCCTGCGCCATTTTCTTGACATTGTCCGCGAGCTTGGGTATAGAAGTGAATGCATGATTGATTGGTATCTTGAGGAGGATTGAACGTGACTGACACCTCGAGCCACGGCTCTTCAGAGGTGGCTCTGCACTCGAACTTTGGCCCCAAGACTGAGACAGGGCCATCAAAGCTGGGTCGGAAGACAGAGAAGAGACTTACGCTGGACGATCTGCTCAGGATGCCGCTTGAGGAGAGTGGTCAGTACCTTAGACGTGCCGCCGAAGAGGCCGCCGATGAGTATGTCAACGACCCGTCGGTGACGGAATTTACGTGTCTTGACTCAGAGGACTTCGTGGATGACCCCGAGGAGGGGTGAGGTCTGGATCGCCGACCTCGACCCCACCATGGGCGATGAGGTCCGGAAGGTTCGCCCAGTCATTGTCATTGGGCGGACCGAACTTAGTCCGCTGAGATTGGTCATTATCTGCCCCATACGCGCTAGGACACGCAGACATGATAGAGAGCCATGGCTCGTTAAGGTTGTCCCGGACGGCAGCAACGGCCTGACCAAGATCTCGTCGGTGGACGCCTTCCAGGTCCGGTGCATATCTCTGAATCGCCTGACCAAGAAGATCGGGCCGCTTGACGAAGAGACAGTCGCAACGGTAGCCAAAGCGGTTGCCCTCTGCGTTGGCCTTCAGATAAAGATGTAATAGCGCAGCTTCTGGCTGAAGCTACTGCATCAAGGTCCCAACCTAGCTGTGTCAGTGCGGCCCAAGCCCTAGTAGTTCATAAACAGGCGATTCTGTTGTTGGTCACCCCATGCGCAATTTCAGCTTGACAAGTTAGGTATGACGAACTATATTAGTGCTGACATATAAAATATAGTAGGTGAAACAAATGACTGGTGATAGCAAAGAGATCACATCTTCCATGGAAGACTACCTCGAAGCAATCTTCCATATCTCAAAGGAGCACAAGGTCGCACGCGCCAAGCAGATTGCCAGCCGGATGAACGTAGCCATGTCATCCGTGACCGGCGCCTTAAAGCATCTGTCACAGCATGGTCTGGTCAACTATGACCCTTATGAATACGTAACGCTGACGAAGGAAGGTCGCAACATTGCCAGCGATGTTGTGCGGCGTCACAGCGTGTTCAAGTCATTCCTAATGAATGTTCTGTCGGTTCCGGAGGCGCTAGCTGAGGAGACGGCGTGTAAGATGGAGCACGCAATACGAGGAGAGGTCTTGGAGCGATTCTTGTGTTTTGCGGAGTTCGTCGAGTCCTGCCCTCGTGCAGGAGCCGATTGGCTTAACGATTTCAACCAGTACCATGAGCATGGCAGGGCGCACGATTGCGAGCGCTGCCTCCAAGACCTGCTGGATAAGATCAAAAGACACAAGGGAGAGAACAATATGCCGGAGACAGTTGGGCTTGATACGTTAGCGCCTGGTCAGAAAGGCAAGGTTGTAAAAGTCGGTGGAGAGGGCGAGACGAGAAAGCGCATAGCGGATATGGGGGTTGTGCCGGGCGCCACGATAACAATGGAGAGGGTCGCGCCTCTCGGTGACCCGATCGAGGTAACGGTCAAGGGCTATCATCTGTCGCTAAGGAAAAAAGAAGCAAAGGCGGTTGCCGTTCAACTTCAGTGATTGCGCCTTTGCTATAAGAAAGGAGTATGAAGCATAAAATGCCACTTACAATGGCAAGACCTGGTCAAAAGGTGAAGCTTTTAGCCGTTAACGCGGGACGGGGACTCAAGAGCAGGCTGGCGGCCATGGGTCTTGTCCCGGGAGTGGAGCTGGTCGTGATGAACAGCGCGTTCGCGGGGCCTCTTGTAGTTTCAGTGAAGGATAGCAGGATAATGCTTGGACGGGGCCTTGCGCACAAGATAATAGTGGAGTGATTTTTTTTGTTGTTTTTGTTTGGTATTCCTAACAATGTTTTAGATGCCTTAAATTAAGGGCAAATCAATATGGCCAAGAAGACGATCTCGCTTGCCCTAGCGGGTAACCCTAACTCCGGCAAGACGACCATCTTCAACAATCTGACCGGCGCACGTCAGCACGTTGGCAACTATCCTGGCGTTACAGTGGAGAAGAAAGAGGGTGCCGCGAGGTTCCAAGGCCAGACGCTTAACGTTGTGGACCTTCCTGGGACATATAGCCTAACTGCTTATTCCATCGAGGAGCTAGTCACCAGGGATTTCATTATCAGCGAGAGGCCTGACGTAGTTATAGACGTTGTGGACGCATCTAACTTAGAGCGCAACCTCTACCTTGCTGTCCAGCTGATCGAGCTGGGCGTCCCGCTTGTTCTGGCGTTCAACATGAGCGACGTTGCCAAACAGCGGGGGTTCAAATTCGACCTAGAACTTCTGTCCAGGCTTTTTGGCTGTCCTATTGTTCCGACGGTTGGGCACAGGAAAGAGGGGATGGACCGGCTGCTCCAAGTGGCCATTGAGGTCACAACTGAGAGCGCCAAGTATCAACCGGCGAGAATACGTTATGGCAAGGAGATTAACGAGGAGCTCACAAAGATTCAGTCGCTGGTCGAAGGCGATGAGGGGTTCTCGGGGAAGCTCAAGCCGCGCTGGGCTGCTCTCAAGCTCTTGGAGGACGACAAGGCGGTCTGGGAGAAGGTGGGTTCCGAGGCGCTTCGCGCCGCGGCTCAGAAAAGCATCCATCATCTTGAGGTTGTCCTGGGCGACCATCCGGAAATGGTAATCGCAGAACGACGCTATGGGTTCATTTCGGGCGCGTGTCAGGAGGCGGTGAGGGCTACGGTCGAGGCGCGGCACACGATGTCTGATCGGATCGATTCTGTGGTCACGAACAGGATTCTGGGGCTGCCCATCTTCCTTGTGCTGATGTGGCTTATGTTCAAGTTCACGTTCGTTGCGAGTGAGCCATTAGTGGGCTGGGTGGAGGCGGGCTTTGGGCTTTTGGGAGGGGTGGTTGGACGTGTCCTTGAGGAGGGAACCATACTGCACAGCTTGGTCGTTGACGGTGCGATCGGGGGCGTGGGCAACGTGTTGATGTTTGTGCCGATTATTCTGTTGTTGTTTCTGTTCATGGCTCTTCTGGAGGATTCAGGCTACATGGCCAGGGCCGCGTTCATCATGGACAGGATCATGCACAAGATAGGCCTTCATGGGCAGTCGTTCATCCCAATGTTACTGGGCTTTGGCTGCAACGTTCCTGCCATCATGGCCACGCGCGTTATAGCCTCCAGGAAGGACAGGTTTGTGACGATTCTGGTCAATCCATTTATGTCCTGTGGCGCGAGGCTTCCCATCTATACTCTGTTCATCGGCGTCTTCTTCGCTGAAAGCGCCGGAACCGTCCTATTCTCGCTCTACATTCTCGGCATGTTAGTTGCAATGCTCTCGGCCAAGCTCTTCAGAAGGTATCTTCTGCGAGGTCCCACCTCGCCGTTTGTGATGGAGTTACCTCCGTATCGGATGCCGACGTTGCGGGGAGCGCTCTTGCATACGTGGGAGCGAGGTTGGCTGTACATTAAGAAGGCTGGGACAGTTGTCCTGATGGGGTCCGTCGCGATTTGGTTCATCAGCAGCTTCCCCTCACCCCCCGAATACTCAAAGGACTACGAGGCACTGATGGAGCAAGCCGGCCAAAGACTGGGGGAGGGTGAGGCGGCAGATGAGACTGTCGAGCAACTTGAGGCCGAGATGCAGGCCGAGAAACTAGCTAAAAGCTACGCCGGAACCTTGGGCAAAGCGATCGAGCCTCTGATCAAGCCGCTGGGTTTCGACTGGAGGATCGGCGTAGGTCTCTTTGGCGGCTTTGTGGCTAAGGAGATAGTGGTCTCGACTTTGGGAACGCTCTACTCGATCTCGGATGCGGACGAGGAGTCCCAATCGCTAAGAGAGCAGGTCCAAAACGCAATGTGGCCAGATGGCAGGAAGGTCTATTCGCCGCTCGTGGCTTTTGCGCTCATGGTCTTCTGCCTCCTTTATGTCCCATGCCTGGTCACGCTTGCGGTGATAAGAAAGGAGACCAACTCGTGGCGCTGGCCACTGTTTACGGCAGCCTACACGACTGCCGTCGCCTGGGTTGCCTCGTTCATCGTCTATCAAGTGGGAAGCGTATTTGGCGTTGGTGTTGGATAGAAACGCTAATACGGAAGCTGTTCGCCGCAGCGCTGAGGAGCTCAGGCCCAGTGCTCACGGTGGGGGAAACAGCGGATGGGGGAGCTTCTCAACTCCGGGCTAGTGTGGTAGTGTGTGCGGATGAAGTTTAAGGTGAGTTTTGTCCCAAGCGCCAACGAGGATTTGGACTGCTACAAGCCGAGGGAACAAAGAATCATCCTCGATGGAATTGAGGAGTTCCTTCAGAACGAGGCCGATGTGGCGAGCAAGAGGAGGAGGCGACTCCGCCCGAATCCGCTTGCGCCTTGGGAACTGCGAATCGGAGACTACCGGGTTTTCTACGAGATTCAGGCCGAGCGATGGGTCAGAGTTCTGGCCATAGGGCACAAGTGGCACAACGAATTGTTCATCCGAGGGAGGAGGATCGAGATATGAAGACGATAGACCTAACAAAGGGGCGGCACACGCTCAGCGGAGTGCTTGCACTGGCGAAGTCCGAGACGCTTCTCATCCATTCAGAGTCCGGGGAGGATTTTGTTCTGGAACAGGCGGACGAGTTTGAGAGGGAGACTGCGGCGTTGGGAACCAGCGAGAGGTTCGCACGTTTCCTCGATAAGAGGTCAAAGGAGACTGGGGACATTCCGATCAGCGCAGTCCGTGAGAAGCGTGGCCTCTGACGCGGCTTCGTGCCGATGTAAACACAAGTCGATCCCGGAGAAAGCCGCGCTCGGGCGAACGCTTGACCATCCATTCTGGTCTTGTGAGGTTTCGCGACCTCGGCATCTCGCGTCGATCCTGCCTCGCAGCTGTTTCCTAACTGAGCGAGAGACAATAGCATCTTGAGTCGCTTCGGGGAGGCGGCAATTGCGAAAGGCGGTGCTTGCCCGCCCGTTTGGCAGATCACAAGGAGGGTGCAGCGAGCAGCACCACTACACCCCTGCTATGTCCTTCTGAAGCCAGAATGCAACGGCGAGCTGACGACGTGGTTGACAGTAGTCGAGGTCCAGGATAGTATGGGTTCGCTTAAATGTCCCTTCATGTTGGGATGGGCTGGAGGCGAGCTCGGAACGTGCGAACCGACCCAGTTAACTCGTAGGTTGGAACAGCTATCCGAGTGCCGTGGGCACATTGTCTATTGTTTAAGGAGGTATCTGAATTGAAAGATTGGTTGCGAGGCGCGGTTGACCGCGCGACGAAGCTTGGTGCGTCTTACGCTGACATCAGGCTGGTAAACCTCGTCACCGAGGACATCCACATCAAGAACGGGACGGTTGAGGCGATCACGTCCCGTGAGACGATGGGATTTGGGGTTCGCGTTATAGCGGACGGTTCTTGGGGGTTTGCCAGCAGTTCGCTGGTCAACGAGAATGAGATGAGACGGATCGCCGATTTGGCGTTGCAGATCGCCAAGGCTAGCTCGAGGCTGAAGCAAGAGGACGTGGTCTTGGCGGAGACTGAGATATGCCAGGGCCAGTACGTGACGCCGATCAAGAGGGACCCGTTTGCGGTTCCACTGAAGACGAAGCTTGCGCTCCTATTGGAGGCGGACGGGATACTTCGTGCGAAGGACGGGGTGAAGATCTCGGAGTGCAACATGCGTTTTTTCAGGACGGAGAAGACGTTCATAAGCAGCGAGGGGGCCGACATAGACCAGACCATTTACGAGAGCGGTGGGGGGATAGCTGCAACAGCGATAGAGGGCAACCAGATGCTGGTTCGCTCCTACCCCAACAGTTTCCGAGGCAACTACGGGACGGCCGGATATGAGTTCGTCGAGGGCCTTGATCTTGTGAGCCACGCGCCTCGTGTTGCGAAGGAGGCGGTTGCGCTTCTTTCCGCGAAGGAATGCCCGTCGAAAACGACCACGCTGATCATCGGCGGGTCTCAGCTTGGTCTTCAGGTGCACGAATCGTGCGGTCATCCGGTCGAGTTGGACCGGGTGTTTGGAATGGAGGCAAGCTACGCGGGCACGAGTTTCATGACGCCGGAGAAGCTCAACAAGCTGCAATACGGCTCGAAGATTGTGAACATCTACGCGGACGCGACGACGCCGGGCGGTTTAGGAACATTTGGCTATGACGACGAGGGCGTCAAGGCGCAGCGCTCGCCGATAGTCAAGGATGGCGTTTTCGTTGGGTATCTGACGTCGCGAGAGACGGCGATCAAGTTTGGCCAGAGGAGCAACGGGACCTGCCGCGCCGACGGCTGGTGGAACATTCCGCTGATCAGGATGGTGAACGTGAACTTGGAGCCTGGCGAGTGGGAGTTCGATGACCTCATCAAGGACACTGCCGATGGGATATACGTTGAGACGAACAAGAGCTGGAGCATTGATGACAAGCGGCTCAACTTCCAGTTTGGCTGCGAGATCGGCTGGGAGGTCAAGAACGGCCAGCTGGGGGACGTGATCAAAAGCCCCACCTATACTGGCATCACTCCGGAGTTCTGGAACTCGTGCGACGCGATCTGCAACCGGAAGCATTGGCTAGTCTGGGGAACCCCTAATTGCGGTAAGGGCGAGCCCAGCCAGGTGGCGCACGTTGCGCACGGGACGGCTCCCGCAAGGTTTAGGAATGTAAAGGTAGGTGTGAGCAAATGATTGGGAAGGACAGAGCTCTTGAGATAATTGAGAAGGTCGTTGGCATGTCCGATGGGGACGAGACCGATGTGATGCTTACAAGTAGGCAGCGCGCGCTGACACGGTTTGCGAATTCCATCATTCACCAGAACGTATCGACTTTGACCTCTGACATAAACATCAGGGTCGTCAAGGGAAAGCGTGTAGGAGTCGCCTCGACCGACCGCATTCAGGACGATGATAGCCTGAGGCATCTTGTCAAGACAGCCTCGGCGATCGCCGACTTCCAGCAAGAGAACCCTAACTACTTGGGCATGCCGGGTCCGGCGCCGTATCAGGAGGTGGACACCTTCTGTGAGGCCACGGCCGCTTATTCGCCATCCCAGCGGGTGGACGCCGTCAGAACCATCGTTGACATCTGCACCAAGGATTCGATCATCGCGTCCGGCTCGTTCAAGACCGAAGCGGACGAGATAGCAATTGCCAACTCCAGAGGCGTGGTGGCGTACTTCCCGAGCACCGTTGCGGAGGTTACGACGGTTGTGATGAAGAACGGTCAGTCCGGTTACGCCTCGGCGAGCGCCAACCACGTGGCGGAGATAGACTTCAGGAGTGTGGCCGAGGAGGCTGCGGATACTTGCCGGCGCAACGTCAACCAGGTGGAGGTCGAGCCGGGCAAATATGATGTTGTGCTCCATCCTTACGCGGTCGGCAACCTGATCTCAATGGTGTGTGCGCTTGAGTTCGGCGCCCTTGCCAAGCGGGAGGGCAGGAGCTTCATGAGCGAGAAGATGGGTCAGAAGGTCTTCAGCGAGTCATTGACGGTTTGGGACGATGGCCTCGACCCATCAGGTATGCCGCTGCCGTTTGATTTCGAGGGTGTGCCGAAGCAGAAGGTTGTTCTCATCGAGAACGGTGTGGCCAAGAACGTCGTCTATGATACTGCAACGGCGCGCAAGGAGGGCAAGGAGTCAACTGGCCACGCCCTGCCTCCGGGGAACACTTTTGGGCCAGTGCCGATCAACGTGTTTATGAAGCCTGGGACAGAGTCGCTTGATGGTCTTGTTTCGAGACTGACCAGGGGACTTTATGTTACTAGATTTCACTACATCAATCCATTCATTGACCTGAAAAACGCAGTGTTCACTGGCATGACGCGGGACGGAACCTTCCTGATCGAGGGCGGCAAGATGACAAAGGCCGTCAAGAACCTCCGCTTCACAATGAGCATGATCGATGCTTTCAACAGTCTCGACGGGCTGACCAAGGAGACCATGTTTATGGGAGACTGGTCTGGCGTAAGGGTTCCTGGCGTCCTTATCAGAGGGTTCAATTTCTCTGGTAAGACGCAGTTCTAGCCCGTTGTATCTTGCAGGGTAAGCTTCTGAGACGGGCAGACCTTAGCGATAAGCAGGCGGGGTGCCGGGTTGACCTCGGTGCCCCAATTCGTGTGCTGCACAGCAATTTTCATCTCGGATGGGGCGGTCAGGCTGCGCGGGTGTTTTTCTTGTGCAGGGGGCTGAGAGAGATGGGGTTGGATGTTGCCGTCGCCGCGCCGAAGGGGAGCGTGCTCGTCAGGAAATGCGAGGAGGTAGGGATACGCACGCTCGATGATGTGCGCTTCTCGAAGGGCTTTCGCCCCATTGATTTCCTGCATGACGTTCGTTCGATCAGGAGGTTCATTCTCGCGAACCGCACCAACATCCTGCACACGCACGGGTCGCAGGACACGTGGTCTGGCACAGTTGCCGCGCTTCGTGTTCCGAAGGCCGTCCGGACGGCGGTTGTCCGGACGAGGCACAACACTTTCCCGGTTGCATATAACCTGCTCAACAGGTTCCTTTACAGGTGGCTCATAGACCATCTCATCATAGTGAGCGACAGCGTCAAGGAGCAATACGCTAGGTTTATCGAGCATGGCGTGATTCTGCGGGAGCAGGTCTCGACCGTGCATAGCTGCATAGACGTCGAGCGCTTCGACCCTGATAAGGTTGACAAGGTGAAGGCCAGAGCGTCGCTTGGCCTGAGTTCTGAGAGCCCGGTGGTTGTCGTGGCCGCAAGGCTTGCTCGGGAAAAGGGGCACAAGTTCCTGCTCGAGGCTTTCGCTTTGCTGAAGCAGAAGTTTGCGGATGTTGTTCTGCTCGTTGCCGGCGAGGGCAACCAGGAGAGCGTGCTGAGATCGCAGGTGAAGCGGCTAGGTCTGTCCAAGAACGTGCGCTTCTTGGGTTTCTGCGACGATGTCTCTCTGGTTTTTGCAGCGGCCGACGTTGCGGTTCTGCCTTCAATTGACTGCGATGCCTCGTCCGCTTCGATAAAAGAGGCAATGGCGATGCGAGTGCCGGTTGTTGCGACGAGGATCGGCGGTGCGGCAGAGATAATTTCGGAGGGGGTTTCGGGCCTTATCGTCCCGCCGCAGGATGCATCAGCCCTTGCTGCTGCCATTGAGCGGCTTTTAAGAAGCGCAAGCCAGCGGGCACGGATGGGGAGCGCCGCGAGGTCAGCAATCATCAGGAGATTCACCCCCCGCAATCTGGTAAATGAGACGCTGTCCGTCTATCACGATGTGATGGAGCGTGGTCGAGGTTAGGGCATGTCCAACATGAAAGGCCGCGTCGTTCGGATCATGTCTGACCTGCCGTTTGGAGGCGTGGAACAGCGTCTTCTCTCGTTGCTGCCGCAGCTTCGGGACATCGGTTGGGACGTCTCAGTAACCTGTATCCGTGAGGCCGGCCAGATGGCGCCGCTGTTTGAGCGAGAGGGGATACGAGTCGCGGTGATTCCCTTTCGGTCTCGCTTCTCGCCACGCGACCTTTGGGCGCTGGCTCGTGGCCTGAGGGCGCAGGGAGCTGACATCGTTCACACACACATGTACCGCAGCAACACTTCGGGGACAGTGGGCGCCAGGCTGGCGCGGGTGAGGGTGGTCATCTCAAATGTCCACAACGTCAATGAGTGGGACAACCTGAGGCAGCTTTGGACAGACCGAATGCTTTCGCGATTCAAGGACAAGGTGATCGCGGTGTCCGAGGGCGTCAGGCAGAACTACATTGAGAGAACCCGTATTGACCCGGGCAAGGTAGTTACCATCTACAACGGCATCGACCTCGACAGATTTGGAGGTGCAGAACGGGATGCGGGTCTGGCGCGCGAGCTTGGAATAGTGGATGGCGAAAAGGTAGTTTCGGTCTTCGCCAGACTAGTCGAGCAGAAGCGGCATGTCGATTTCCTTGCGATGGCGGCGCAGGTGCTAAGAGTCGTTCCGAACGTCAAGTTTCTGATCGTCGGGAAGGGCAAGCTCAGAGAGCAGCTCGAGCAAACGGCCTCTCAACTAGGGTTGTCGGAACGGACGGTCTTCGCCGGCCATCGGAACGACATCCCGCGCCTGCTCGCCCTCTCTGACGTAGCGGTGATGTGCTCAGACAAGGAAGGATTCTCCAACTCACTGCTTGAGGCGATGGCGGCCGGTGTGCCAGTTGTTGCTACTGACGTGGGCGGCAACGCGGAGGCGATAGTCGATCGCGTGTCGGGATTCATTGTGCCCATGCGTCGTCCGGACCTCCTTGCGCGGCGAGTGCTTGCGCTCTTAACTGACGAAGTGCTCTATCGGAGCGTCTCAGACAACGCCGCAGAGCGCGCCTCGCTTTTCAGCATCGGACAGATGTGTGAGCGCACCGATGCGCTTTACACTTCGCTGCTGAGTAGGGAAGAGCAGGGAAGAGGCTAGCCAGAGTTTCCGGGTCACGTTGATTTTGACTTGTGTGGATCAGTTTGGGGCGGGCTGTGAGAGCGGTTTTTATTCGGGCGATTGTCGTATTACCCTATAATATACTGTGATGTGCAACGCTATATTACGGTGTGATTACGAATAATGCTTCACTTCCCTCTGTAATGTACTACCTTCTTCACCTATGTGATAATGGGGATACCATTCACGGCAGGAAGGCATGGCTAGCATCATTAAGAAGGTCAAGAGGGGGCCCCCGTATTACTACGCCGTCGAATCTAAGCGTGTCGATGGGAAGCCAAGGATCGTCTGGCAGGAGTATCTTGGGACAGTAAAAGGTTGACTCAATGCGTATTCTTAAAGTAGAATGTATATGAGGTTATTATTATACTGGAGTCTTTATGACGCCTATTGTGATTCTTGATCGTCCGACAAGAAGGAGGCGCGACATGCGCATAGGATTGCTTGTGGCAACTCTGGGTCTTCTGTTGATTGCGCCAGCGGCGTTTGCTGAGGAGACCTGGCTGAACTACACCGCCGGTAATAGCGCCAACGCCATCGCTTTTGAGGGTAACCGGTACGTCTGGTGCGGAGGTTCGGGGGGCGTGGCCCGATTCGACATCCGGACCGGCGATAAGACCGTTTACACCCGCGCCGATGGCCTGGCCGCAAATTACGTTGTTTCCATCGCCGTAGATTCTGACGGGACCAAGTGGTTCGGGACGCATGAGGGCAGCGTCAGCGTCCTGCACACCGACGGTAGCTGGACAACCTATGACTGGCAGAACAGCGATTTACCCTACGGTTACATTAATGACATCGCCATAGCTTCCGATGGGAGCAAGTGGTTCGGGACTCGGGGCGTCAGCGTTCTACACCCCGATGGCAGTTGGACTACTTATGATAGCTGGAATAGCGGTTTGGGCGAGGGCGATGTTTCGGCCATCGCCATAGATTCTGACGGGAGTAAGTGGTTCGGGACCCAGTGGGGCGGGGTCAGCGTCCTGCACCCCGATGGCAGCTGGACTACTTACAATATGGACAACAGCGGTTTGACCTGCGACGGTGTCGGGGCCATCGCCATAGATTCTGATGGGAGCAAATGGTTCGGCACGTGGTCGTGCTCCCTAGTATTATACTGTGGCGGGGTGAGCGTCCTGCACCCTGACGGCAGCTGGACGACTTATAACGAGGACAACAGCGGGTTGCCCTCCGACGGTGTCGGGGCCATCGCCATAGATTCTGACGGGAGCAAGTGGTTCGGCACTGGGGCTGGGGTCAGCGTCCTACACCCTGACGGCAGCTGGACTACTTACGACGAGGAAAACAGCGGGTTGGCGTCCAACTCCGTGAGCGCCGTCGGCATGCCTTCTGACGGGAGCAAGTGGTTCGGCACTGGGGGCGGGGTCAGCGTCCTGCGCCCTGACGGCAGCTGGACAGCCCACGGCGGTACGGCTAACAGCGGTTTGGCCGACGGGCGGGTCTATGCTATCGGCATAGCTTCTGACGGCGGCAAGTGGTTCGGGACGGACGGCGGCGTGAGCGTGATGGCCCCGGACGGCAGCTGGACTACTTACAATATGGGCAACAGCGGTTTGGCCGACGCCTATGTCTTGGCCGTCGGCATAGCTTCTGACGGCAGCAAGTGGTTCGGGACATACTGGGGCGGGGTCAGCGTCCTGCACACCGACGGCAGCTGGACTACTTATAATACTGGCAACAGCGGTTTGGCCTACAACCAGGTCACTGCCATCGGCACAGATTCTGACAGCAGTAAGTGGTTCGGGACGTGGGGCGGCGGGGTGAGCGTCCTGCGCGCTGACGGCAGCTGGGCTACTTACGATATGGGGAACAGCGATTTGGCCTCGGACTGGGTCAATGCCATCGCCATAGATTCCGACGGCAGCAAATGGTTCGGGACGCAGTTCCAACACGGGCTGTCCAGCGGTGGGGTCAACGTCCTGCATCCTGACGGCAGCTGGACAACCTATAACTGGCAGAACAGCGGTTTGCCCTGGCACTCCGTTGCTGCCATCGGCATAGATTCTGACGGGAGCAAATGGTTCGGGACATACGAGGGCGTCAGCGTCCTGCACCCTGACGGCAGCTGGATTACTTACCATCCGGCCAACAGCGGGTTGGCCGACCAAGATGTAGAGGCTATCGCCATAGATTCCGACGGGAGTAAGTGGTTCGGGACGGGGCGCGGCGGGGTGAGCCTCCTGCACACCCACGGCGGGTGGACAACTTACAATACGCACAACAGCGGTTTGGCCGACGATTGTGTCTGGGCTATCGGCATAGCTCCCGACGGGAGCAAGTGGTTCGGGGGGCCTTACGGCGGCGTCAGCGTCCTGATCCATGCTGCCCCAACGATCGAGTGCTCGCTTAATGACACAGAGTTTGCCCCGGGCGACACGCTCGTTGGCGCGTATGAGATTGAGAACATGGGAGCGGACGTTTTGGTGGATGTCTATTTCGCGTTCGTCTTCCCCGACGGAGCCATTTTGTGTATCTCTCCGGATAGGATTGCGTTCGGGATATTCCCATACATGATCGGCCTGTTTCTGGAGCAAGGGTATTCTATGGAGCCGACCACCCTCCTGAGCACACTAGTTCCGGGCGGGCTTCCGACAGGTAACTACCTCTTCGCCGGCGCTCTGTCCACGCCGGTCCGATTCGAGGTTATCGGCGAGCTAAGCCTGTTCCCGTTTGCCATCGCCGACTGATCGTATATTCATGATCTTGTTGTCTGTGGGTTGACTGACCGCCACCACTGACGTGGCGTAAAGCGCGGCAGCGTCAGGCAAAGCGACCGCTGAAATCTGCTCTGAATCAACCCAGGGAGAAGTGCGCCATGAATCAGCTTTTGATGGCCGAAGTCATGCCAATCGAGGTTGACTGACCACATGATCAGGCCAATAAGGGCCCCAGAAGGTCTCCTCGGTATCGATCACAACGCATGACAAACAGAAACGACTCAAATCAACTACTCAAAACAACCCAAGTGCAGATTCACGAATAATCCGCGCTAGAGTGCTGGTCGCTCCGTATTTGTAGCGTGTGTGTGGTGAGAGGGTCGGGCAGTTTCATCGCTTGCCGTGCGGACCACAAATTCAACTGGAAGCCGTCATCTATCGCCCAGTTGTGGTTATCTATCAGGTTAGCACTTCCCGCAGTGCATCTATGAGGCGCTCCACGTCCGTCGCGTCAACGTCATTGTGGGTTACGAAGCGAATGAGGTCGGGCCCGAGCGGGATGGAGAGAACGCCTCGGTTCGCGAGCTGTTGAAATACCTCGTCCGCGGCGGGTGCAGGCGACACGAGCCTCACTAGGACGATGTTGGTCTCGACCGTGTCGGGGTCCAGAACCACACCCGGCAGACCCGCGATGCCGAGCGCTAACTTCTTGGCGTTTTCGTTGTCGATGTGGAGCCGGTCAACCATCTCCTCGAGCGCGATGATGGCTGGCGCTGCGATGACGCCCACCTGGCGCATCCCACCGCCGAGAACCTTCCGCACGCGTCTCGCCTTTTCGATGAAGTCAGAACTCCCGACCAGCATGGAGCCAATCGGGGCCCCAAGTCCCTTCGAGAGGCAAAACATCACGCTGTCTGCAAGGGCAGCGTATTCATTCGCTGGGATGCCAGAAGCCTGCGCCGCGTTGAAGAGCCTCGCCCCATCAAGGTGGATGGGAATCTGCCGCTTGAGCGATAGCTCCCTCAGACTGCGCAGGTAATCTATCGGCAGCACGCGCCCGCCGTGCATGTTGTGCGTGTTCTCGATGCAGATCAGCGAAGTTGTCGGGCAGTGCAGATCGGAGGAGTCCTTGATCGACGCGCGGACAGCCTCGACGGGCATGGCGCCGTCCGTGGTCTCGATGGGGCAAACCTGAACGCCAGAGATGCGCGCCGGGCCGCCCGCCTCGTATAGATAGATGTGAGACCTGCTTTCCAGAATTATCTCGTCGCCCGGGTTGGTCCACACGTTCACAGCGATCTCATTGCCCATCGTGCCGGAGGGAACAAAAAGGGCCGCCTCCATCCCAAGCGTCGCGGCCGCCTTCGCCTGGAGCGCCTCAACAGTTGGGTCGTCCCCAAGAACGTCGTCGCCCACAACGGCGGCCGCCATCGCCTGACGCATCTTCGGCGTCGGCCTTGTAACCGTGTCGCTCCTGAAGTCCGAGATGTGCTTCACCGTCGTCATCCTTAAAACAGCCAACAATCAGGTGGCCTTGTCGTTCGAGTCCTTGGAGAACCCGAAATGCCCGATAACCTCGCCAATCGCGAAGTAAGCCCGATTGTAGTACATCAGGAAGGGCGCCACCTCAGACCCAAGCTGCCCCTTCTCGTCAACAAGCGACTCTTCGGCATGGAGCGCGACGACCTCCCCGATGATCAGGTTGTGTGTTGGCAGGTCAACCGTGTCGAGAACCTTGCACTCCATGTTAATAGGAAACTCGGCGATAAGCGGCGACTTGACCCTTGCCGCTGGCTCCTTGTTCAGCTTGGCAAGCTCGAACTTGTCAACGCTCCTGCCCGACACAATGCCGGCAAGGTCAACCAACCTCACCTGCTCGGCCAGCGGGACGTTTACCACGAAGTCCTTTGCTTTTTTCACTAACGAATAGGAATACCGCGATGGCCTTATCGAGATGGCCACCATGGGCGGTTTGAAGTTCACCATCGCGCAGTAAGCAAGCGTGATCATGTTGGCCCCACGCTTGACATCATAGCACGACACAACAACGCAGCTCATTGGCAGCCCCATCGTCGTTGGCGAGATCTGTACCTTTCCCATCCCCATTGTCCTCCTGCATCAATGCTGCAACACGCCTTGTGCTCCGAAACTGATCGGCCTTATGACCTCGCCCATAATACAATCATCGGGCGCTTCAGCAAAGGTCAACTGCGCAGCCCCAATAATCAGATTGACGCAGGCGGGGACCCTTTGGAGTGCGGCGGCTTGACGCCGCTTTCATTGGTCGTGGCTTGACACCACCCTCTCATGGATTGCTCTCTCGGCGTTTCAGACAGCGATTTAAGGTCCCCGACGCCAATCGCTCTAGGGTTGATGCCGCGTCAAGCCGCGGCGACCGAGAGAAGATTCGGCTACTGAGATTAGCCCAGAATCTTGGCCGTAGGCAGAAAGTTACTTCATGAAAACTGTCACGCCTCGAGGGTCAGTTAAGAAGTTCTGCGTCCCGGCCTGCGTCAAGGCCACAAAGAACGTGTATTTGCCGCTCGGAAGGCCAGTGCGAACCAGATACTCAAATATCTTCGTTCGAGGCAGGAAGAGGCCCGATTCCAGGTGCACGCCCGACACGAACGGCGTCATCTCAGGCACGAAGCCCGTCCCGTCGTAGAAGATGAGGCCCGAGGCGCCCTCGAGCTCAAATAGGACGGCCAGATATGCGTCAACGTCCGCCTCGACGCCAGCAAGCGTGTTCGCGGAGACGGAGAGCTCCAGCAGGCTATACGGCTCCAGGACGCGCGTGTTGGACGCAATCCGGAAGTCGAGGTCCTTGCCCTCGAGCCAGCAAAGCGCACGCGACATCAGCTTGGCGCTCTGGTCCGTGTTATAGACGAGGGAGAGAATGGACGTCGAGAAAACCAGTCGGTAGCCGTAGTCTCCTGTATCCGTATAGCGCAGGCCGCAGACCTCGTCCTCTTTGTCTTGCACATGCAGAAAGCCCACCGCACCGTCCTGAGGCTCGAAATAGTTCTTGCTCTTGCCCGCTGTGGTAACGTATATCAGCTCCAGGCCATCTCCCACTGGGTCGCCCGGGACGCCGACCACGACCGGCGCGTCATAATCGGTGTTCTGCTCTGGGCAGCTGAGATGGAGCCAATCGCGCAGAAACGGCTCAGACCGCATATCGCCGCTAAGTAGGAATCGAGACTCGTAATAGAGCGAGCCACCGGCCAGCAGGAATGGCTGGACAACATCGAACACCCCACCAGCATTCTCCGACGCGAAGCGCTGCCCCATGCTCCAGAAAACGCTCTCGAACTGGCGTAGGTAGTCGGGCTGGGGCAGCCCTCCGCGCTCCCACTCCAGCCAGACATTCTCGTCGAATGCTCCCAACCGCAAGCAATCTCGCACACGCTCCTCTCCCTGGTCGCAGATGTATATGGGACTCGGAGACTCCACCACTAGAAGGACGGAACCTCGATGCACAACCGCATGCTTGAAGGAGGTCTCGCTCTCGTTTCGAGGCGT
>DATLAJ010000034.1 GCA_035527515.1 bacterium | reverse complement strand
GGTGTCGAAGATGGTCTCGTCGATGCCTCCGCTGCCAACTTCTGTTTTGTTGCCTGCCCGGTCCTCGCCCACGATGCAGAAGCGATATTGACCGTCTCCACTGGCCGGTGAGAAGGACATGGTGCCGCCCGCAGACGTGCTCGTCTCACTGGACTTACTCCACGAGCCGCCGTTCAGTCGATAGTATAGGGTTACCTGTTCAATGCCAGACAAAGAATCAGTCGCGTTGTATGTTATGCTGATCGGCGAGCTTTTTGTAACAGATGGTGTGTTACAGTTTGTCTGCGGCGCAGTTCTGTCGAGGGTAGTGCTTGCCTCATGGACAGTTGGTGCGCTCTCGCAATTGCCCGCCGCGTCCTGTGCCTGAACGGCGAAGTGGTATGTGCCCTCGCCCTGCGAGAAGGCATAGTCAAAAGAGCCAGAGGATTGCCCATTGATGATATCGACCGCGGCCAACGGAGCTCCCTCGAACGCCGCCCAAAGCGTAACCTTACGCACCCCGGAGTGCTCGTCTGATGCCTCGAAGTCTATCTCGCCTGTCGTGGTTCGCGTGTAGCGCTCCGATGAGCAACTTGCCTCTGGCAGCGTTGCATCATAGACCGTGGAGCATTCCAGCTGGTCGGACATCGACTCGCTGTTGCCTGCCCGGTCAATCGCCCTCGCTCGAAACTCATAACTGCCCTGCCCCCCGCTAAGCGTGAGCGTGATTGAGGCGTGGGTTGCCTGAGTTGGGGCGCCGGCCGCAGCCCAAGCCTCGCCCGGGCGCCTCATGAACAGCTGCTGCGATTCTATGCCCGAGAGATTGTCGGATGAGCGGATATCGACCGTAACCTCGGCCGTTCTTACAAAGGGTGGGCAAGTGCTCATCGACGTCGGTGACAGCAGGTCAAGTATGAACGATGCCTTGGTCTCGCCCGTGAAACCGCTCGTGTTGCCGGCGATGTCAGTCGAGACGGCTGTAAGGTCGTAATGCCCCTCCTGAGGCTCGACGTTCAGGACAACGTAGCCCTCTGCGCCATATCCCTTAGCGGCGGACTGAAGCTCCCAGTCTTCGTCCTGCATCCTGAGCCAAAAATCTATGGGCCCAGGCCCGGACCCCAGCTGACCGTCGTCGCACTGGTAATCGACGCGCACCGCAGCTTGGTTGCAGAACGGCGCGACCGAGAGGAGGCATACGGGAGCTGTTGTGTCAAACACGGTGGTGCAGTCGGCGATGCCAGGCCCGAATTCCATGTTGCCGCACTCGTCCTCAGCCAGCGTATAGAACTCGTAACGCCCGTCCCCAAGCGGCGGCGAGAATGAGATGCTTTCCTTCGTGCCACCATCCGAAGCCCCTGAATCCGCCCACGATGTCCAGTTTGCGCTGTCGAAATAGCGATACCACAGCGCTACCCTTTGGAGCTGGCATGTGCCTGTCGTGGCCACATAAGATATCTCGATTGGCGACTCGGGATGACAGGGTTGGCAAGACGCCTCAGAATCTGGACGCTTGTTATCAATCAGCGTCTGAGAATCGGCCTCAGTCTTCATCGGCTCGCTATTGCCGGCCTCATCGATCGCGATGCTGAAGAACTCGTATGTGCCGTTTCCGTGCTCGGAGTCGAACGTGAACGTCGCACGAGTGCTGCATTCCTGCGACAGATTCGAGAACTCCCAGTCCTGCTCTCCGAAGCGGTAGTAGAGCTCGACCTTCACGACGCCAGTCCCGATAGTCCCGTCTGTGGCGGAGCATGTTATCTGGATAGGCAGCTGGTTCGCAAACCTCGGAGCAACTGCTCTAGAAGTTGGAGCATCGAGATCGAACTGAACCGAGACTGTGTTGTCAGTAGTAGGTTGCTCCTGGTTTCCTGCGCGGTCAGTTCCAACGCACACGAACCTATACGTTCCCTGCCGGTCAGAGTCGTCGAATGTGAATGCGAATATGCCCTCGGTTGTGGTTGTAGTAAGGCCAGTTGGCTCGAGGTCCTCGTCTCCAAAGCCGTAAAGCAGCTTAGCGGAGCTCAGTCCGCTCAGTGCATCAGAAGAGGTGAAGCTCAGCTCGAGAGTGCCTGAACTCGCCACGGAGCCCCCGCTAAGCGTCGATACCGGACGCGTCATGTCGAAGATGCTCTGCACTGCTCGTGGCGTATCGATCTGCTCGGTGTTGCCGCAGCGGTCTCGGCCTATGCTGCACAACTCGTATATCCCCTCGCCGCGTGGTGTATCGAATTGCAGCGTCCCAGAATCGCCGTCAACCCGCTGCGCTGAGTCGGTCCAGTTGGGCTGCCAACTGCTGCCTGGGAGTCTGAACCGGTAGTAAAGCGCGATCGCGACCGGCTCGGTTGTGGCGTCTGCCGCCTGCATTCCGACCTCGACCGGTGAGTGCGACGGATAGGGCTCTGCCTGACAGCTCGATTCTGGCGGGGTTGTGTCGAACGTAACCTCGATCTGCGCTCCGCTGGTGGATTCCAAATTTCCGGCGGCGTCTTCAGCCTGGGAGTAGAACTGATACCACCCCTCACCGTCAGGCGGCTCGAACTGGATGACGCCCTCGGTGCCCGTGGCTCCCACGTCCGCCTCCTCCCAGTCAGAGACCGCAGAGCTGAAGAACAGGTGGACTGCAACGATGCCGGAGCCGCAGCCCGGGTCGGAGGCCACGAAGCTGATTAGGATGGTCGAGCCTGAGGCGCACTCAGGCCCCTCGAGCGAGGAGACCGGCTGGGCTGAATCGAGAACAGTTTGAGTGTCAGCAGCCTCTTTTTGCTCAACGTTGCCGGCTTCGTCCTCTGCGATCGACTTAAACTGATACCACCCCTCACCTTGCTCCGTTTCAAATGTAAAATCACCCTCAGCGTCGGCGCCTGACAGGCCCGAATCGGTCCACGGGACGTCCCAGCTCTCTCCACAGCTCTGGCTGAACCTATAAAACAGCGAAACTTCTAGAAGGCCATCGGTCTCCAAGACCTCATAATGCAGTTGAAGCGGCCCTTGATTGACGGTAGTTGGGCCTGCGAGTGTTGAAGAGGGTGCGGCAGTGTCGTATTCCGTGCTGGTCTTCACCTCGAACGAACCCGCCGTGGAGTTTCCAGCCTTATCGATGACGAGCGCGGAGAACTCGAACACTCCGTCTCCCTGCTCAGGCGTGAAGGCGAACGTTCCCGCCGTCTGGCTTGAATCGAGGCCTGACGCCCGCCAATCTCCGCCATCAAAGCGGTAATATAGCTCGATGGAGCGAAGGCCGCTGCCGGCCTGACCGTCATCGACCTCGAAATCTACGTTGATGGGCGAGCTGTTTGAGAGTTCCGGCGAGGAGAGTTGATAGGATGCAGGAGTGTGATCGTTCATGCACCAGGCGTCCGCACTGCTTGGCTCAGGCTCGACGCTGCCGGCGTTATTCTCAGCAATCGTGTAGAACTCGTATCTACCCTCACCTTGGTCAGCTGTGAAGTCAAAGCTCCCGAACGGTGTGTAGCGACTCTGGCCAGAATCCGTCCAATCCGGTGCCCAGCTGGAGCCTCCGTCCGAACTGAACCGGTAGAACAGCGACACGCTCGCAATGCCGCTCTCTCGGCCTGTGGCCTCGTAGCCGACCTCTATCACGGACGATGTGCTGAAGTTGGAGCAGAATGCGAATGATGCCGGCATCTGGTCGTCGAAAACCAGCTCGGCTTCTGGCTCATAATAGATCGGTTCGGCGTTGCCGGCCGAGTCCTTCGATATGGCGAAGAATTGGTAAGTGCCGCTGCCCTCGCTGGGCGAGAACGACACGGTGCCAAAAGTCCCCTCGGTCTCGAGACCTGTTGGCGTCCAATCTCCCTCCTCGAAGCGATACCAGAAGAGAACGGATGCCACGCCCGAACCGATCGTGCCGTCCGTTGCCGTGAACTCGAGGCGCAACGGGAGCTCACTTGCGTATTCCATGCACGATACGGTCGCGGCCGGCGCGATGGTGTCCAAGATGACGGTCTGGTCTGCTGCCTGGCCCTTATCCTCCTGGTTGCCAGCGTTGTCCGCTGCGAGTGTCATCAACTCATAGAGTCCGTCCCCATCCTCAGCGCCGAACATGAGAGACCCGCCCGTGGCCTCGGAGAAGACGCCGCTTGAGCCCCAGTCCGGTTCAAACGTCCCGCCGTTATCATCGGAGTAGCGGAACCAAAGCTCGACCTTGTCAATGCCAGACAGGTCCTCGTCGGTTGTAAAGACCGAACTGATCGACGCGGCCGACGCGTAATCCGGCGAGAATAGATACGATTTCGGTAACGTTGCATCGTAGATGGTTTGGCAGTCGGCCTGCTCCGGCGGGTCCTCGACGTTGTCTGCGGCGTCAACGCTTATTGTGTAGAACTGATATATGCCCTCGCCGTAGAAGCTCTCCGCGACGAAGTCAAAGGTCCCCTCCTGAGTGTAGGCTCTGTAACCGCTGTCAGTGTAGTCAGTCCAATCCGAGCCGTCCTGCTGCGCATAGCGATAATAGAGCTGAACCTCCTTGATGCCGCTCGAATCACGCGCCTCGAACGAGACGGGTATGGTGTCGCTGTTCGCGTATTCAGGCGACGAGGCGCTCGATGTAGGCTTCTCCGTGACATAATGTGTGGTGCAGTCGGCGGTCTGCGAGGCCTCCTCGATGTTCCCAGCATCGTCCGTTGCGATCGTGTAGAACTCGTATATCCCCTCGCCCAATTCGGGCTGATAGGAGAAGGCGCCGGCGGGCTCCGATGACGAGGTCCCGCTCGCTGTCCAGTCCGGGTGCCACGTCTGTCCCTGGTCATAAGAGAATCTGAACCAGAGGTCAATTGAGACAACCCCCGATCCCTCGCCGTCGTCGGAGGAGAAGTTCACGTCGAATCCCTGGCCGGCAGACTCTGGCGAGCTGCACTCGGACGCTGGCGCAGACCTGTCAGAGAGCACCGTCGCATCGGGCTCTTCGGGCACGGACTCGGTGTTGCCAGCGATGTCCGTTGCGATTGTGTAGAACTCATATATCCCATCGCCGTCGCCGAACGAGAAGACGAATGTTCCCGCCTCGTCGCTGCCTGCCTCGTCCGCGTCCACCCACTCGCCCCCTGCATACCGATAATAGAGTCTCGTCTGAGCAAGCCCGCTCGACTCGTCGCTCGCGCAGAAGGCGACCTCCACGGAGCTCGCTTTGGTAATGCTGGGGCAGCTACAGCTTGAGCTCGGGTCCTGCGTATCAAGAGCCGTCGTCGTCTCGGCGGACTTCGTCCCCTCCGCGTTCCCAGCTCTATCCGTTGCGATCGTGTAGAACTGGTAGGTTCCGTCGCCCTCGGCCGGCTCAAAGTTGAAGCTCCCCGAGGTGCTATACTCGCGAAGCCCGCTCGACGTCCATTCGCCATCCCCGAACCTGTAATAAAGGTCGCAGAATGAGATGCCGCTTAGTGTGTCCGAGGCGGTGAAACTGACCGCTATCTGATCGCCGTTGGAGTAGTCAGGCGACGAACATGAGGAGCTGGGCAACGTTGCGTCGTAGATGGCATTGCAGTCGGCGCTCTGCGGAGGCGTCTCCTCATTTGAGGCGGCGTCAACTGCGATGGTGTAGAAGTTGAACGTGCCCTCCCCGTCTGGGGCGTTGAACTCAAAGCTGCCGGCCGTGCCATCTGTCTCGAGGCCCGAGTCGGTGGCATCTCCTCCGTCAAAACTGTAAAAGAGCTTGGTTGATGCCATTCCACTGCCGCCGTCATGCGCCTCGAACTGGATGACGATGGGGAGTGAGCTGGCGAATTGGCCGCATGAGCAAGCCGAGGTTGGCTTGGTTGTGTCATAGACACAAGATGCGTCCGGAGCCTCCTTCGTCGCCTCGTCATTGCCTGCCGCATCCGTGGACAGTGTGTAGAAGTAATATGTCCCCTCGCCGTGCGAGAACGTGAACTCAAAGGCCCCTGACGTGCCTGTCTCCTCCAGACCGGTATCGGTCCAGCTGCCGCTGTTGAATTTGTAGTAGAGCTTTGTGTTTGCCACGCTGCTTGTCTCGTCCTGAGATGAGAAAGAGATCGAGATGGGGCTGTGGTTGACGTCCGAATCACACGAGCAGCCAGAGACCGGGGCCGTCTCGTCATAGACAGTAACCGCATCGGGCTCATCCGGAGGGAGCTCGACATTGCCGGCCTTGTCCGTGGCGATCGTGTAGAAGGCGTACGTGCCCTCGCCCTCGGGTGGGGTGAAGGATGACGCAGAGAGCACGAAGCATTTGAACTCCTCTGCCATCGGGACCGAGAGCGGTTCGCCATCGTAAAAGCCCTTTAAGACTGGCTCCCCGAAGTAATCCTCAACGTCCACTAGCCGGAAATAGTCGCCGGCACTCAGAATCGAGGAGACGTCAACGTCAACACTGTCGGACGCCTCCCAGTTGTAGATCGCGATGTGAGCCCGCTTGATCTTGTATCTGTTCGATAGGACAACGGTCTTGTTCTGGGACGGCTTCTGTGCCTCAACTATCTGGCTGTTGGTATCCCATCCTGTCAGACTACGCCATTCTTCGAGGCTGTAAGATGTATTCCCATCGCTGCGGCAGTAAAGGACTCTAAAATCATCCGTGGCACCAACGTAATAGGTATTCTCATCCCACTCGAACGTGCTGTATTCGGGCGACTCGTCCTGATATTCGTCGAAAAACAGCCGGTAAGTCCCGGACGAGATGAAAGTATTGCCTCTCACTATGGAGCCATATTCGTGTCGTCTGAACCAGGCTGGGCTGCCGCCGGAAGCTACATAATTGTCCGTGATTGTCATCGTGTCCGTCGGCCCATACCACCCTGGCATGAAAGGATATGTCTTAGGCTCATAGAAGTAGTTGGATGAGACGACATTATCGCGGAGCGTGATGTTCCCCCCGCCTCCGAGCAGGAAGTATCTACTGTTGCCGAACGATATGTTGTTGGTGACTCTGAAGCCGCTCAATTCAGTCCCACCCTCGCAGTAGGCGTGCAACGAGAACTTGTTGTTGTTGAACAATATGTTGTTGGTGATGGTCTTCAGCCCGTAATTAGGGGAATCGTTCTGTGTATAGATGGCGTGCCCGTGCGGGTCCTCGTGATTGGGTGCTATCCCCCAGATCAAGTTCCCATAAAATATGTGGCCGGAACCAACCCTCCAGCCACCAATGCCGTTATACCCGTTAGGAGGGTCGTGGATGATGCAGTTCACGAGGCGAACGTCGTCGCCGTCGTATATGTCGATTCCGCCGGATGTGCCGGAGCTGGTGAGCTCAACGCCTATCCAGTATGTGGAATCTCCTCGCAGGGAGACCTCATCCAGAAGCGTAGCTCGCTCGCCGCAGAAAGGCATAACGATGACCGGATGATCGGGCGTGCCATCCTGAGCCGACGACTGTGATAAAGCCCCTGAATACTCACCCGCGCGCAGCCACACTATGGTTCCGGCCGCGAGCTCAGCATCCGTTACCACGCTCTCGAGGCTCTTCGGGTCGTCTATCGTCCCCGTAGCGTCCGGTGTGCCGTCCAGAGAAACGAAGACCTCGTGCAGAGGCGGAGGAAGGAAGCAGAAGCTGTCCCCATACCACGTTACGCCAGAATCCTCATACTCCCCACCGTTGAAGCTGTAATAGAGTCTCGTCTGCGCAACGCCGCTTTCATCGTCCGACGCGAAAGCCTCCACATCAATTGGGATCGAGGTCGCATACTCCGGCGCCTCGCAATACGACTCAGGCCTGGTGTTGTCCGTCTCTCTGTACTCGGTCGATGAGTCGGGCGCATTTGGCGCGTCCTCCTCGTTGCCAGCGTTGTCGGTCGCAAGCGTGTAGAAGTCGAACGTGCCATCCCCGTCAGGCGGCGAGAACGAGAACGACCCCGAGGTCCCGCTCTCCTCGAGGTCAGAATACGAGTAATCTCCACCGTCTTTGCGGTAGTAGAGCTTGGTTGTTGAGACGCCGCTGAGCGAATCGGACGCCGTGAACGTGATGGTGATCGGACTTGAGTAGGCATACTCTGGCGAGGAGCAAGATGATTCGGGTCTGGTAGAGTCGTAGATGGTCGTGTCGTCCGCAGAGCCCGGCGCATCCTCCTCGTTGCCGGCGTTGTCGGTCGCAAGCGTGTAGAACCTGTACGTGCCCTCGCCCTCGGTTGCCGAGAATGAGAACGAGCCCGACGTCCCGCTCTTCGTCTGGCCAGAATACGAATAGCTGCCAGAATCGTGGCTGTAGAAAAGCGCCGTCGAGCCGATGCCCGAGCCGGTGTCGGATGCGGTGAAGGAGACGGTTATGGGCAGCGACGTGGCGTACGTTGGCGAGGAAGCGGCAGACGAGGGCTTTGTTCCATCGTATATAGTGGTGTCGTCCGCAGAGCCCGGCGCGCCCTCCTCGTTGCCAGCGTTGTCGTAGGCTATCGTGTAGAACGAGTAGGTTCCTTCGCCATCGGGAGGGACGAAGGAGAACGAGCCAGAACTGGCGCTAGCCTGGTGCCCGGAGAACGTGAAGCTGCCTCCGCTATAGCTGTAGTAGAGCTTCGTGTTGGCCAGGCCGCTTCCGCCATCCGATGCGGTGTAGGTTACGGCTATCGGCGACGTGCCATAGGTGGGTGACGAACAGGATGAGACGGGCGCTTGCGAGTCGTAGATAGTCGTGTCGTCGGCGGAGCCCGGCGGGTCCTCGGCGTTGCCGGCGTTGTCAATGGCGATAGTGTAGAAGTCATAGGTCCCCTGTCCATCGGGGAATGAGAAGGAGAACGAGCCAGATGTGCCCGACTCCGACTCTCCGGAGTAGCTGTAGCTGCCGCCATCAAACCTGTAATAGAGCTTGGTCTCGTAGATGCCGCATCCTTCGCCGTCGGATGACGTGAACGTGATCGACGCTGGCTGCGAGGTCGAGTAGCTCGGACTTGAGCAGCTCGAGGAGGGTTTCGTGTCGTCAACGAACGGCCCATCAGAAGTTCCTGAGGCGGGCAACCTGTCGCTCTTGCCGTTTCCGTCTTCAAAGTAGAAGTAGAACGAATGATCGCCAGCAGAAAGCGACGATGCCTCGTATTCGTAGTCGCCGTCCGCCGCCTGGCCGGAGGCCAACGTCATCGTTTGCGGAGAGCCGTCGATATAGACGTCCGCGGTCGCCGGTGGCTCCGAATCTGCATGATAATAGTGCACAGAATACGTAAAGGTATCGGTTGACTGCCCATATTCTGGCGAGACCGACCCGTCGCTCAGTTCAGGCCCGGAGCTACTGCCGTCCTGAACCTCGGCGCTGCCTCTTTCGGGCAGGTAATTGTGCTTGGTGACTGTTACGAACATCGTCCCCGTTGATGTCGGCGGCGGAGAGAGCGTCACGTGGGCCAAGCCGCTCGAATCGGTCTCGGCCGTCTCAAAGACCTCGTCCTCCTTGTAAAGACATACTAGCGCGGACTGAACCGGCCCGCTGCTCTCAACGTGAACATCAAACTCTGTCTGCCCCACCGTTAGCGTGCTGTCGTAGCTTGCGCTCATGGACGATGGCGTATCTGTCCAGACGGGCGTTGTCGGCGATCCCAAAAGGTTCAATTCGTAAAGGACCCAGCGGTAATACTTGCTCGAGCTATAGCTGCCCTTTGCGTAGCTTGCAAAAACCTGCTTCGAGTCTGAAAGCGCAGCGCCTAGCTCGAAAGTCCCGCTGTCAAAAATCGCGGAGTAGAACTCCTGGTCGAACGCGTCGGAAGGCCCGTAACCGGGATAACCAGAGCTGAACCATCCATACCGGCTGTTCCCGATGAACGCGACGCCGCCGCCGCTTGGAGAGAGAACGAACCGCTCGCCCATGCAGTCGTAGTCTATCGCTGCCGCCCAACAGCCGATCGTATATAAAACTGAGTAACGAGGCCCGTTGGCAAGCCCGGACATGTCGTCTCGGTAAAGGTATTCACGGGTCCCTGTGTATTTCGCGCTCATCACCGAGTAGTTAGCATGACCCACGTTGTTGATCAGGTTGTAGCCGGAGTTCATGGCGTTGACGATGTTAGTCTTGCCGGATGTGCCGTCGCGGTCGTAAAGCCTCGTGATCGTGTAGTCGCCTGGGATGCCCACGTAGTTCTCCAGCTCGTCCTTACAGTCCCCGCCAGAGGTCGCTCCATCGAGCTCGCAGGCGAACATCAGCAGCTTCTTCTGATAGTCGGTAGGCATCTGCGTTGAGCCAACACCCTCATAGACCAGCGTTTTCTCGACAACTACCTCCGCCTCGCTGGTCGTATCAAACGGCAACCTGCCGACCAGAAGGTCAGCATACATGTCTATGTTGTCAGCGTTGACCTCGCCCCAAAGCGAGTCGCCGTCGTCGTTCCACGTGCCGTCCAGGTCAGCATAGTAGTAATCGCAATAAAGATAGTCATCGTAGGTGTAACCGTCGCCTTCCACGTCAAAGGCGTAGGCCGCCCTCGCCGGCACAACGCTTGTGTCGCCGCCAAGTATCACCCATCCCAGGCCCTTGTTGCTGTAGTAATCCTTGAGGAAGTTCCTGATCTTCTCCTGTGTGTCCGTCCCGCCGTAGGAGCTGCTGATCGCTGAGACCGTATGAATCTCCGTCCTGTAGCCCTTCTTGATCATCCAGTCCGCCAGCGGCTCCATCTGGGACGTGTAGGAACTCCCCGTGATGATCACGCAGTCAACCGTGTCGAACGTTCCCAAGACGCTGGGGGAAAGTCTTGGCGGGCTGATGGAGCCCTTGTTGACAACTAGCTTTGAAATCCTCTCTCGACTTGACCTCTCGAGAACATCACTTCGCCTCGTCACGGCAAGCGCCTGAGGCGGGGCCGGCGCGAGGTCCAGCCTTAGCGATACTGATGTGAAGAATGTGAGCGTCTGTGAGACCGGTTTGTACTCGAACGGTGTAACTAAAAGACCTACGATCTTGTAGCCCGCAAGGGAGCCCGACTTCGTCTGCTCAACAGCGTTTGCCGGATACGGTGCGTCAGAGCTGTAGATCGACGGGTCTGGGGCCACGAATCCCGCAGCGCCGCCACTGTCCGTCGGGACGGGAGGCTGCATAGGATATACGGTGTATTGCCCATCAAGAACAAGTCTTGAGACGGCGCATACCTCAACATGATCGACGCTCTTGTCAAACGGGATGGACACATAGACGCTCTTTTGAGGCAGCGCCGGTGCGCCCACATCCGAGGCGATATAACACCCGCGGAGCCTTATCTGGTCGTAATCGTCCTTAGGGGTTATAGATAACTGATCAACGGGGAAATCAAGGACAATGTTTATGCTTTCTGCGAAAGCTTGTGGCGCCAGGGCCATTGTGCCCAGCATCCACAGCACCACAATGATCCAACGCATCCGAAGTGCAGGCATACCTTCCCTCCTTATGTCAAGCTCCTCCTCCCAGTGGATTTGACAACGGCTTTACTCATCGAACTGAAGCCAGAGATCTTTAGGCCAACCGATGGTGGGTCAGTTGTTGACCCACATCAGACAGACGGATAGAAGGCTAATCTAAAGAATCTCCGCCGTATTGGCACGTCACAAGTGGATCAGTTCTGATCCACAGTGATTCTATCTCTGGGTGCTGGAAATGCTGGCATTACCGGGCGTATCGCCTCTTTATTCTTAGATTAAGAGAGGGTGTGGCAGAAAGTCGCACAATGTGGCACGAATAGTGCTAAATTATTCGGCGGTGCCGGATATAATCTACCAGTGAACATTAAACACAGCGAATTTTGCGGAGGACGAAATGACAAGAACTGCTCTACTCATGGCTTTCTGCATCATCTGGCTTCTTGGAGCCAGCGGACTTATAGGGACCGCCAGCGCGGCACCTCTTGAGCTTTACGTCTCGCCTAGCGGCTCTATACCTGACGCATTCCCGTCGCTGACCGACGCGCTCCAGTTTGCTCGTGATCAAGAGGCCGACCTAACGGTGATATATCTTGAGCCTGGTGTCTACTACTCTCACTTTGAGACCTTCCCGATTGAGATTGAGAAAACCGTCTACCTTTGCGGCATCCGGGACACCTCGAAATGGTACCAGATCCCCCAGTTCAGCTCTAATGTGGAGACCACCTTTTGGGTGGACGATGGCGCCAAGTTGGTGTTGTCCAACATATACATCTCTCCCATCTCTCCCTACTATGGCAGCAGGGGGATCGACGCGGGGACCGGCAGCGAGGTGATCGCGATGGGCTGCGTATTCTATAAGACAGCTGGCTCGTACCTTGGCTCTTGCCACTACGGCGGTGCAAGCTCTTATGCCCGGTTCGTGATGTGCGATTTCTCCTATAATCTCGCCGTACGGAGCTCTGCCGGGATCAGGATGGTCGTGGACGGGCCGTCCAGGAGCCCTCACCTAGTAGTGACCGATTCCACTTTTCGGGGCAACATGTCCGACTTCTCGCCATGCTTATCTTGGCTAGATCTGAATCCCAGAATGCCGGGCGAGGCGGTCGTCGCTGACTGCATATTCGAGGGGAACTCCGGCGGCGTGGGGGCTTGGACTCCCTATATCGAGGGGTTCGGTATCATCGGCGCGAGCTCGACCACGGGGCGTTCCACCGCAGGTTACTGGGCCTACACCGTCCGCAACTGCCTGTTTATCAAGAACCCGTCCCACTATGGCGGTGCCATTGGCGTCTGGGGAGGCAGCTCCTCCGTGGAGAACACGACGCTGATCCAGGACCGGCTGGAAGACACAAACGAGTGGTGGGGCTACATTGGCACCGGGAGGTCGATTCTCTGGGGCGAGGACAATATGACCGACTGGGGCGCGGCATACTCCTGCGTCCAGGGGGGCCATGAGGGCCGCGGTAACATTGATGAAAACCCCCTCTTCACGTTTTTACCAGGGAATACGGACGAGCACCTGCGGTATTTCCTGAGCAGCACGGCCGCCGGGCAGGGAAAGGACAGCCCGTGCATCGACGCTGGCGGTGTGTCTGTGGAAGAAGCGGGTATGCAGTTCTACACCACGCGAACCGATTTCGCGCCCGACACAGGGACAGTTGATATGGGCTTCCATTACCGCATCGCGCCTCGTTTGGTCATGGACGTTGAGCCGGTAGGTGGTTGTTACTCTGTCTTGCTTTCTTGCGGCGCCTCGCGGTATTCGGACGCGGAAGTGGACGCATACCTTGCGGCAGTATCGCCTGAAGGTGAGCTCTACACATTCTCCGACGGCGCTTGGCAGCCCGGCATCCGCCCCCTTGCGGAGGGATTGCACCTTTTTAGAGGGTATTGGCACGGCCCGTTCTATCTGACTGACATACCGGCCTCTGCCATTGGCTGGAGGCTCTACGCGGCCCTGTGTAAGCCCGGGACCCTCGACTACGCCTGCGAGCCAGCTATTTATGAGGTTCAAACGCCTAAGTGAGGTATTGCTAGTTCGTTCACCGACCGGCTTAGCATCGATTATTGCGGTCTTGATTTAGAAGGCGAATCCTCGTGCCTGGAACCTTGACATGGCGCCGACTGGTGGCAAGATTGCCCGCATAAACTAACTTGCATCGTTCAGTTCTTCTGGGTGACCGGTATGGCAAATGAACCTAAAGTGTTGCTGATTACGGCAAAGACTGTCCGTCCTAAGTATCAGTGTATGCCTCTTATCGGCGTGGCATACATCGCTTCCTATTTGCGGGAGCGAGGGATAGACGTTGATATTCTGGACGCGACAGCGCTGGACGTGAGTTACGAGGGCGTCGTTGAATACGTGTCCTTTTACGACTTTGATTTCGTGGGCATCACTGCTATCGCAGCGACGTGCCAAAGCGCCCTTCGCCATCTCCGGGAGATCAAAGAGGCGCATCCAAAGATAGTCACGGTTATTGGCGGGCCTCACGCAACAGCCCTCCATGAGCAGCTCACCAGGGAGAACGATTTCGTCGATTACTGCGTTAGAGGCGAGGGTGAGATCACCGCCTATGAGCTGATCGACACGGTGTGGAAAGGCGGTGATGTGTCGAAGGTCAAGGGCGTTACGTTCAAGAGGGACGGCCAGGTCATAACAACGCCGCCCAGGCCTTATATCGAGGACCTCGACACCCTGCCGTATCCCGCCCTAGACCTGATGCCTCTGCACGAGTATTACTTTGAGATGAGAGGGTTGGCGACAAGGAAGGACCTGATCCTGCCGTTCTGCTCAGGCCGAGGTTGCTACAGCAACTGTGGTTTCTGCGCCTCGAAGATGATGTGGGGCGGGCCGAGGCTGCGAGCGGTTGACAAGGTGATCGAGGAGCTCGTGTGGATGCGGGAGAAGTATGACATGAAGGTCCTGTTCTCGTATGACGACATTATGAGCGCCAACCGCAAGTGGCTCATTGAGTTCTGCCAGAAGTTCATCGAGGCGGGCCTGAACGACATTCGCTGGTCGTGTGACGCTAGAGCAGACACTTTGACCGACGAGATGCTGATGTGGCTGAAGAAGGCCAACTGCGCATACGTGCTGCTGGGCCTGGAGTTCGGCACGCAGAGGCTTTTGGACATGGCCAACAAGAAGCTCAAACTCTCAAAGGTCAAAGAGGCAACTAAGATGATAAGAAAACACGGCATCAACTCCTGCGGTTCCTTCATAATAGGCTATCCGACGGAGACGAAGGAGGATATCCTCCGGACGGGGCGGTTCGCCAGAAGCCTCAACCTCGATGCTGTGCTGACGAATCTCGCGGTCCCCTATCCCGGCACAAAGATGTATGACTTCTGTGTCGAGCACGACCTGTTAATTGGAAACCTCGACGATGAGGCCTACGGTTCGCCACTGATCCCAATGGTAAAGCTGGAAGGGATAACTCCGGAGGAGACAGTCAAATTGCTCGGCAAGGTTCACCGGATTATCAAGTTCTCACCGCAATACGTGGCCAACAAGATTCGGAACCGGCTGAACACGTGAGGCTCTGCTAGGGGCGAGACGGCGGCTGGCGCTGGCGAAGGGATTTCTTGGTTGTCGCCCATTTCAATCCGCAGGTTGCACCTGCGGCTACTCAAATTATGCCCCGTCAGGGCATTCAGGCATGGCCGTCAAATTGCATCGAGGCCGATTCTCAGATTGTCGAGGCTTTGTAGCCCATAACCCCTAATCCAAGCCCAGAATGCGAGCATCAAAACGCCCACATCGAGCGATTACGAAAACTCCTCTCTGCGTGTGTGTTGATTTCTTGCCACGACCCTTGCAGTGCGCTTTCGGCAGGGAAGCAAGCTAACGGCTTACCGGAGGCAGGTGTAGAAAAAGCTCCCACAGTTGTTTGAGATTCTGCAACAAATGTTCGAGTCCGGAGTCGCTTTCGTCGGGCACATTCTATTTATGCGCTGTTGTTGGATTGCCGACCGGTAGGCCGATTACAGGTGCCGAACGAGTAGGGGATAGATTTATTATTCTTCTGGCACACTTTGTGCTTTAATATGTTCACGGGATGAGCGAACTTTAGGGACTAATTTATGATTACAGATAACGATTGTATGCAAAAGACGCTGGAGCGGTGTGTCTCATGCACAGGGATCGGGCTTCACAGCGGCGAGAAGGTTCGTATGAACCTGTGTCCTGCACCTGCCGACACAGGCATCGTGTTTCGCCGCGTTGACCTCGGTGGGAGGTCAGTCGCAGCCTGTCTGGGGAATGTCGCGGACGTTTTCTACGCGACGTCTCTGAAGGATGGCGATGTCGAGGTCCAGACGGTTGAGCATCTGCTTGCGGCGTTTACGGCGATGGGCATTGACAATGCCTTTGTCGAGATCGATGCGAAAGAAGTGCCAATTCTCGATGGGAGCGCCGCACCATTGGTGTTTTTAATCAAAGAGGCGGGCATCCGGACACTGAACAGGCCGCGCCGCTGTATCGTGATCAAGGAGCCCATCCGGGTGGAGACGGACGGCAAGTGGCTGTCGGTTTTGCCGTGCGATCATCTTCAGATTTCCTATACTGTTGATTTTGAGCACCCGGTCATCGCCAAGCAGTCATGCTCATTCGCCATAACTCGGGACGAGTTTATTAAGGAGCTCGCGCCGGCCAGAACGTTCGGTTTCCTGACCGAGATCCGACAGCTCATGAAGATGGGCCTTGCGCAGGGCGGCTGCCTGGACAACGCGATCGTGGTCAACGACCACCGTATCCTGAATCCCTACCTGAGGTTCAAGGACGAGTTCGTGAGGCACAAGGCGCTCGACTTGCTCGGCGACTTGGCCCTGTTGGGCGCGCCCGTCTTCGGCCACGTAGTGGCTTACAAGGCGGGTCATTCCCTTCACACGGCGCTAGTCGGGGCGATCCTCGAGGATGAGGAGAACTGGTACGAGGCAGAGCTCTCGAGGGCCACGCTCAAGGCCGTCGCTGCTCAGAATGCAAATGGGAAGGCGTATCTTTCGATATAGGTAACCCAACAACAAGTCGGGGGCGGCTTTCAGCCGCCCCCGAAAGCCCCACCTTGGCCAAAGAGAACATCAACGTCGTGTAGGGGCGGTTCACGGAGACTGTCCAATGAGCCGGGTCCGAGGTTGTGTAGGGGCGGGGCTTGTCTCCGCCCATCTATATATTCGGGCAGACACAAGGCCTGCCCCTACATGTGGCATACCCCGTTGCGTCATCCCCGTAGAAACCGACTTATTGGACAGCCTCTTGCATCGCATCGGCTTGCGCCGGGCGATGTCACTCTGGTTGTTACGGCGGCGGACAACCACTTGCATTGGCGCAATGCGTAGGCCATATTTGTTGGTCAAGAATGAGGCGGCATAGCCAAGTGGCTAAGGCAGAGGACTGCAAATCCTCGATCCCGGGTTCGAGTCCCGGTGCCGCCTCCAGAGGGTCTGCGTCCGGTGGTCTGCCGGCTTTGCGCCCTACGCTAGTCTATTGTGATTTAGTAACGTTTGGAAAGCGTGTCTTGTATTTTCTGTGAAGGAGGTTTTGAGTGATGAGACGAGGTTTGTTCGTTTCGATTGTCCTTGTTGTAGCGTTGGTGGTTGGCCTTTGTGGGTGCTACGTCAAGTTCCCCACGTTTGGGGAGCGCATCCGCCTGAGTGAGCAGATGCTCGAGAAGGCTAAGGGCACTAAGGATAAGATCCTGCTGGTTCCGCTCAGCGGCATCATCAGCTCGTCCTCGTCCCGTGGTGCGTTTTCGTCGCAAGACAACCTGGTAGAGGTGCTGGGGATGCAGCTTGATAAGGCGAAGAAGGACAAACACATCAAGGGGCTGATCCTGACTGTGAACTCACCCGGTGGTGCGGTAACGGCTTCTGAGATTATTTACCATAAGATCGCGAAGTTCAAGAAAGAAAAGGGCGTTCCCGTGGTAGTCCTAATGGGAGATGTGGCGGCCTCCGGCGGATACTACATATCGATGGCCGGCGACAAAATAATCGCCCACCCCACCACCATAACTGGCAGCATCGGCGTTATCTCCATGTTCTTCAATCTTCAGGGCCTCTTCGGCAAGATCGGTGTTGATGTCGTAACCCTGAAGACCGGTGCGATGAAGGACGTTGGTTCGTTTGCACGGCCTATGGAGCCCGAGGAGAAGGTTTATATAATGGCGATTCTTGAGCAGATGTATGGCGTTTTTCTGGACCGCGTGCTTGCTAACCGCACTGAACTCACGAGGGAGGAGCTGCTCAAGCTTGCTGATGGTCGTGTCTTTACGGCCAGCCAAGCACTCGAGGCGAAGCTCATCGACCAGATAGGCTACTTCGAGGACGCGGTGTCGGCTGTCAAGGAGAAGGGCAATTTCAGTGCGGCGTCGGTCGTCGCCTACGAGTGGCCCTGGAACCACAAATACGATGTCTATTCAGCGACTGCGCCGGGGAGACCCATCGACATAAACCTCCTGAAGCTAGATCTTGGCACGCTCGATTCTATCGGGAGGCCGGGGTTCTATTACATCTGGACGGAGTAGTCGCCGAAAGGAGGCTGATACTTCGTAATAAGGCTTCGTAAGGCCGATCATGTGTCCCATTCTGGATTGTCCGAGCAGGGAAGAGGCCAGCAAATGAAACAAGAGGCGAGAGACGTCCTGCCGATCGAATAGTCTGGTCCTGCTGGATAACGTTCAGTTCATATACGAGCTGGCGCTTGCGCAGCTCGAGCTTCAGTCTTTTGGGGCACGCTTTGCGCTCGCTGACGGTTTCAGGCAATTCAGACTGCTCGAGGCAAAGGACGACGACGAGCTTCGCAGAAGACTGGCCTACTTCAAATCCGTCAACGGAGCGCTTACCCACTATTTCCACATCATTAGGAAGAACAGAACCAGGTCCTTAAACCAGTATCTGACGCACTGGATATACCCCTACAAGGGCAAGTTCCATCCTCAGATGATACGGGCGCTGTTGAACATCATAGGGCTGAGTCCGGGGGAGACCCTTCTCGATCCTTTTGCCGGGAGCGGCACCGCTGCGGTCGAGGCGCAGCTTCTGGGGATCAATTGTATCGGTTTTGACATCTCTCCTCTCTGTGTCCTTCAGAGCAGAGTGAAGACCGAGTCCGTTCTCGCTTATGACGAGATTCTTTCGGCCAGCGAGGAAGTAATGAGCGCAGTCGGCGCCTCGTTGCTCGACAGTCAACTTCGGGTGGCAAGGGATGTGATCGATTCAATGGACGAGGGCCCCGTGCGGAACTTCTACGAGATGGTTGAGCTGGTCTCGATCAGCGATCGCGCACGGAGAAGAAGGGATTTTGGCAGTTCGTTCGTCAAGAACCTCGAGCGTATGCTCGCATCTGTCGGCGATTATCGCAGTGTTGCCGAATCCCTCGGCCTCAAGCTGGGCGATGTCAACATAGTCCGGGGCGATGCGCGCTCCCTTGACCTCCCTGATGCCTCAATCGACGGGATAATAACCTCGCCGCCTTACTCGATTGCGCTGGACTACCTGGCGAATGATGCTCACGCCTTGGAGCATTTGGGTTACGCGGCGGCAGACCTGCGACCGAGGTTCATGGGTCTCCGGGGAAGAGGCGAGGCGAAGCTCGCGCTCTACAATGAAGACCTGAAGAGGAGCCTGGCCGAGATGTTCAGAGTCTTGAGGCGAGACGGATACGCCGCGATCGTGGTCGGGAACGCGACCTACTCGGGCCAAGAGGTCAAGACGATTGATTCCGTGACTCGCTTTGCTCAGGAGATAGGCTTTCGCCTCGAGAAGGACGTGCCCAAGATCATCTTCGGCCTCTATAACGTCATGCAGAGCGAACATATCCTGATATTCCGCAAGGCATCGTAGAGACCGCTGCACGCGTTTTTTGGAGAGCGGCGGCTTGACGCCGCTTTCATTGGTGGTGGCTTGACACCACCCGCGCATTACTTTTTTACAGGAAAGTCTTAGCACATAAGCCCCGTGCAAATCCCCGCAAGGGGATCAACGTGAATAGCCCCACGTGCAACGTGGGGAATCCGTGCGAGCCGACAACCCTCTCCTCCAAAGGCCTCGGGCAATCTCGCAGAGATTGCCCGAGGCCTTTGGAACTAATAGATTCTTGTCCGTTTCAATCCGTAGGTTCCACCTACGGCTACTCATGTTCCGCCCTTTCAGGGCGTTCTGAGGCACAGCGTCCGGTCAGGTCCAATTCCTCAAGGAGGCTGTCCAATAAGTCGGGTCTGAGGTTGTGTAGGGACAGCCTTCTTGTCTCCGTCCATCTATATATTCGGTCAGACACAAGGCCTGCCCCTACGTATGGCATACCCCGCTGCGTCATCCCCGTTGAAACCGACTTATTGGACAGCCTCCAAGACCGGGGGAAACTCCTGATAGTAAAAACCGCTGCACCCCTTCGGTCTTTTGGGACTGCCTCGCGGACTCCGGGCCACAACCTGCTTTCCCCGGTGCTGAGGTTGAATTGAGTTCTTTAGTTGTGTTACAGTTTTTCTGCTTCGTTTGGATAAGGTGAAACTGTAACCAGTGAACTGTAACCAGTGATGTCAATTTAAGGAGGCAAGAATGAAACGGCGCATTTTGACCCTGACGGCGATTATCTTTTGCGTTTACGGACTGGGCTTTGCTGGCGAGGGCTTCTGGGAGACTAACGGCCCTTATGGCGGCTATATCAATCGAGTTCAATACGACTGCCAGACCCCAGGGCTTTGCTATGCCGGCGGTGAGAACGGGTTCTTCCGGTCGGAAGACGGCGGCGTAACCTGGCGGCGCAGCATCCCCAACCTCACCGCGAGCGACTCGGGTGTCTTTTGCAGTCGCTTTTGCGTCAGTAAAGCTCTTTCAGGGCTGGTCTTTGCCAGAATAGGGTACTTCGAGGAGTCATGGCCATTCTTCAGGTCGCAGGATGGCGGCAAGACGTGGGCGCCTCTCATGACGCCTTGGGACGGTTACGTAGATGATGTTGCCTGCGATCCGAACGATGCGAACCACGTGTGCGTAGCGCTATCTGTCTGGACTGGCACTTACAACGGGGGCGAGGTCTGGGAGTCCAAGAGCCGCGGCACATCTTGGAACAGGATCTACGAGGGTGTAGAGGTCTATGCGATCGCGATAGACCCAAGCGATTCGGAGACGATCTGGATCGGCTGTAATTACGGTTTCCCCAAGCGCACGACCGACGGCGGAGCTAGCTGGGAGGACCTGGGCCAGGGGCTGTTGCCGGGCGACTGCATTTATCCGCGCGGGATGTACGTCTCGCCGGGCGATTCGTCCGCCGTGTTCTTCTGTTCTGGGTACGACTACCTGTATCGATGGGATGAGTCGAGCTATGCGTGGCAAGCAGCGGGCATTGATGTAACCGACATCTGTTTCTGGCCGGGCGACCCCAGCAAGATGTTCGCCTGCGACTACTCGTGCCTTTACTCCTCCGATGACGGAGGCGCATCTTGGCAAGTGCGAAACGTTGGAGTGGGCGGCGTGTTCATCGATGCGTGCCCTGCGACCGTTGGCGAGGTCCTGGTCGGAGACCTGACGGCCATCTGGCGCTCAACGGACGGCTGCCAGAACGTGAATTATTCGTGCGACGGCCTTGTTGCTCAGGAAGCTGAATACCTCGTCGCCTGCGACGCTGCGAAGAGCGTTTTGGTATGCGCGGGCTACCATCTTCTCGCCAGGAGCGCCGATTCGGGCGGGACCTGGGAACTTGACCATTCGTTCATGGACAACTATAGCCTTTATCTAGCGCAAGACCCAAGTGACCTCAAAAGGCTTTACGCGACCGACTCTTCGGACGAGATAATCTCCTTCTCTGATAACTCTGGCCAGGACTGGGACGTGTTCTGTCACTTCCCGTTCAACGTAGGTTGGGTTGACGCCATCACGGTTGACCCGACCGATTCGGACACGATGTTCCTCGGTGTAAACACATCTATCTACCGGACGAGAGACGCCGGCTTAAGCTGGGATGAGCTGCCTGTTTTCGCATCGACTAGCGAATACGGCTACATCTATTCCGTGGCGATCGACCCGAGCGCACCGAGGCGCATCTTCGTCTGCACGTCGAATGGGCTATATCGCTCGACCGATGATGGGCAGAGCTTCGAGAGGACCAGCAGCGTTCATGCGGAGCCGGCGTTCGTCGAGTTCGATCCCAACGACCCGAGGAGCGTTTATGCTGGCGATTCGAGCAGCGGAGGGCTTTACAGGTCCAGCGATTCTGGAGATAGCTGGGAGAGGCTCGACACGCCGGTCGATTCGGTCTATGACATGGCGATCAACCCAAGCGATAGCAACGACTTCTACATATCGGGCTACATGGGCGTTCACCACACTAGGGACGGAGGAAACACGTGGACCTCGCTCTCGACGGAGGGCCTTGAGTGCACGAACATAGAGGCGATTGTGGTCGATTTTGGCGAGGCGGGAAACACGATCTACGCCGCGGGCGCCGCGGTCTTCTCGTTCCTTGACCCGCTCACGCCTTTTGTCTCGCTTTCGACGTCGCAGGCCAAGTATTATGTTGGCGATACGCTTCGGCTGGCGCTCGATCTCTCGAATCCGGGCGGCGAGCTGTTCGCCGATCTGGCCGCGGCGATTGAGCTGCCGGACAAGACGCTGGTCTATCTTCCGAGCCTGTGGATGGATTACAGCCCATACTACTCAGGCTGGATACCGGGACATTTCGACCTGAAGGACTACACGCTGCTCGAGGCGCCGCTCGATGCTGGGCTGCCCTCGGGCATCTATTATGCTTATGCCGCGCTCTTTGAGCAGGGCACGACGACGTATATGTCGAACCTGGCGGTTGAGCACTTCCGCTTCATCAAGGGCACAAGATAACATAGCTAAGCATAGAGTGATGTAAATCAAGGGAGGCAAGAATGAAACGGTGTATTTTGAGCCTGACGGTGGTTATCTTCTGTCTTTGCCAGCTGGGCATTGCTGGCGAGGGCTTCTGGGAGACCAACGGGCCTTATGGTGGCTATATCACAAGAGTCCAATACGACTGCCAGACCCCAGGACTCTGCTATGCAGGCGGCGAGAACGGGTTCTTCAGGTCGCAGGATAGCGGCGTAACCTGGGAGAGGAGCGTCCCTGATCTCCCCGCCGATGATGTTTCTTCCGCTTGCTTCTGCGCAAGCAGGAGCGTAGGAGGGCTGGTTTTTGCCCATATCTGCTGTTTCGATGATGAGTCGCTCTTCAAATCCGTGGACGGCGGAATAACCTGGGAGGGCATCAGCGCGCCCTGGGGCAATCAAGACCTCTCGGCGATAGCCCTCGATCCGAACGATGCTGGCCACCTGTGCGTCGCCGTATATGACACGTTCGAACTTGGCCGGCTTTTTCAGACCTTGGACGGAGGCGCGACGTGGGAGATGGTCTTTACTGGCCCACAACCTTCCGCGGTCTGCATCGATCCTGATGACCCGCAGACGATTTGGATTGGGTGTGTCTATAGTGCACCAAAGCGAAGCGTGGACGGCGGGATTACCTGGGAAGACCTGCCTTATGGTTTAGACCTCTTGTATTTCTGGCCACAAGGGATATATGTCTCGCCGATCGACTCCTCCGATGTCTTCATCAGCGACTGGGGCCTCTACCGCTGGGATCAGGAGCGATTTACCTGGACTGATGTCGGAGTTCTGGTGAATGACATCTGCTTTTGCAGGGATGATCCCTCACGAATGTATGCCTGTTATGGTACTACGGGGCTATATTATTCGGAGGACGGCGGCGATAGTTGGACCTTGATGTGCAGTGACTATGGCGGAAGCTTCATCGACGTCTCGCCGTTTGATAGCAACGAGGTCCTAGTCGGCTCGGACTCAGGCATTTGCCGCTCAACGGATGGCTGTAACAGCGCCGAGTTCTCGTCGAATGGGTTGATCGCCCAAATGGCCTCTCAACTTTTAACTTGTGATGACGCAATGAAGACACTTGTTGTGGCCGGCCCATACATCTTAGCCAGAAGCACCGATGCGGGTTCAAGCTGGGAGATCAACGACTACTTCAGGGACATATACTCGATCTGTGTCGCTCAAGACCCTAACGATAAGAGCGTGCTTTATGAGGGCAGCCCCTTTGAGGACATCATTCAGGTGTCCCACAATTCAGGGCAGGATTGGGAGTTCTTCTCGTATTGGCCGGGCGGGCAATGGGATTGGTGTGAGGACATCGCGGTTGACCCCAGCGACTCTCGCAGGATATACGTCGCGATGCTGAGTGATGCGATTTACAGGACGGAGGACCTGGGCTTCACTTGGCAGCGACTCTCGAATTTCGTCGGAGGGAGCGGCTGCGTTACCTACGTTGTCGCGATCGACCCGAGAGACCCCAATCGGGTATTCGTCTGCACTTCGGAGGGTCTCTATTTAACAACAGACTACGGAGATAGCTTCCATCTCGTCGAAGGACTGGGCATTAACCCATTCTTCGTTGAGTTCGACCCGGTTGATTCCTCTGCGGTTTACGCGAGCGATGGGTGGTACGGCGGGGGGCTATACAGGTCCAGCGATTCTGGAGATAGCTGGGACCGACTCGAGACGCCGGTCGATTCGGTCTATGACATGGCGATCAACCCGAGCGATAGCGATGATTTTTACATATCAGGCTACAAAGGCGTTCACCACACCAGAGATGGCAGCAAGACGTGGACCTCACTCTCGACGGAGGGGCTTGAGTGCTCGAACACGACAGCGCTTGTGGTCGATTTCGGCGAGACGGGCAACACGATCTACGCCGCGGGCGCCGCGGTCTTCTCGTTCCTTGACCCGCTCACGCCTTTTGTCTCGCTTTCGACGTCGCAGGCCAAGTATTATGTTGGCGATACGCTTCGGCTGTCGCTCGCTCTCTCAAACCCCGGAGGCGAGCTCTTCGCCGACCTCGCCGCGGCGATTGAGCTGCCGGACAAGACGCTGCTCTACCTCCCGAGCCTGTCGATGGATTACAGCCCATACTACTCGGGCTGGATACCGGGCCATTTCGACCTGGAGGATTTCACGCTGCTTGAGGCGCCGCTCGATGCTGGGCTGCCCTCGGGCGTCTATTATGCTTATGCCGCGCTCTTTGAGCAGGGCACGACGACGTATATGTCGAACCTGGCGACGTGCCAGTTTCGCATAGCGACGACTAGACATCAAGATCATGGTCAGTTCGAATGAGAGTTTAGACGCTAGCGCTCATGTTTGATATTCTGACCTACTGATTTCGTTTGATGATACTAGATTGGCTGCTGCTGGAGACGCAATGGGGAAGAAAACAGAATACCATATAAACACAGACGTCGAATTCGGCCCTCTAGAACGTATTGATCTGGCGGAGCTCGAGCGGGCCTGCGAACACGAATGGTTCAACCAGACGCTCTGCCGAGTCAACGACTCTGTGGTGCGTCTCGGAATCCTAAAGGGTGAGTTCCATTGGCATCGGCACGAAAAAGAAGAGGAGTTCTTCTACGTTGTTAAAGGGTGTTTGCTCATTGATTTGGAAGGCCGAACGATAGAACTGTCCTCGCATCAGGGGACAGTGGTTCCAAGGGGCGTCATCCATCGCCCGCGCGCTCCAGAGCGCACGGTGGTTCTAATGGTGGAAGCGGCTACGGTCACCCCGATAGGGGATGATTAGGCGGCAAATTGGAGGCATGTATTATGGCTGGACTGAGAATGCGCAAATCTTGGCGGGAGAAGCTGGCGGATGACAAGGGCCTGCCGGTTGTCAAGAAGATCGAGGGCACAATGAGCAGGAGATGGGGCGAGGGCACGGTCGTCATTCCCGCGCCTCGTGAGGTCGATGGGATCATGAGACGTGTGCCCTCCGGCAAGCTCATCACGATTAAGGAGATACGTGAGATTCTGGCCAAGAAGCACGGAGCGACTATCGGCTGCCCGATTACTACGGGGATTTTTGCGGGAATTGCCGCAAGAGCCGCTGGCGAGGCGGCCGCGGAGGGGCAGAAGAAGCTCCTGGAGAAGGAAGGCCACAAGGTGATCGCCAAGGGCAAGAAGTCAGTCGTCGCAGATTTCGAGAAGCATCTCACGCCCAGAGAGGGATGGGGGACCTGAATGCTGTATTGCACGTTGGTCCGGGCATTGTAGGGGTGCTGCTTGGAGGGTGGGTCATAATTCGCTTTGTGTAGTATATTATCAGTTAATTGTGTAATAGATAGTTAGTTTTAGCTGCATTGTGAGTCTGACTATACTATATTCCTCGGTAGGTTGATTTGACAATCATTTCACGACCCACCCTCCTTGTCCCGCCCTATCTCCGTTTGGCAAATCATAAGGAGGGTGCAGCAAGCAGCCCCCCTACTATGCCGTTCTGAAGCCAGAATGCATCGCGATGTCCGCCAGACGCTCACGGCACATCAATCTTATAGTGCTCGGATATTCACGGTATCATCCCTATATGGAATAAGAAGATAAGAACGCGAAGTGATTTATCGGACAGCCTCTTGAGGAGAAGGCCAGTTTAGCTGGCGAGCGATAAGTGCAGCAGCTGCGCCATCCTTGAATGCGTCTTCGAAGATATGTAGTGTAATTGGCGTTATCGTGCGCATAAGTGGGATTAACAGGAGGCAGAAACGTGGAGAGCTGGCAGATTTGGGTTATCGTCGGAGTGCTGCTCCTTATCATGGAGATATTTACGCCCGGCTTCGTCGTGGCGTGTTTTGGCGTGGCATGTCTGGTGGCCGCTATTTTCGCCGCATTCGACGTGAGTTTTACCATTGAAGTAGTCGTCTTTTGCGTTGCCTCGTTGGTTGCGTTCTTCACAGTCAGGCCGCTTTTCGTCAAGCGTATTTATCGTTCTGATAAGGATGCTGCGGTGAGAACGAACGTTGATGCGCTTGCGGGCAAGGTTGGTCTCGTTACCGAGAGAATAGACCCCTCTGTCGGCAAAGGTAGGGCAGCTTTGGGCGGCGATGATTGGAGGGCAACGTCAACTGACGATTCTGTGATCGAGAGGGGAGAGAGGGTTGAGGTCATTCGAGTTGAGGGGACCAAGCTGTTTGTCAAAAGCATTGCGAAGAACCAGGAGGAGTGAGCCGTGGGCGCCGGAATAGTTATCGTTGCAGTAGTAGCCCTTTTCATCATCATTTTCGCAGCACGGGGGCTGGTAATTGTCCAGCAGGCTGAAACGCTCGTAATCGAGCGGCTGGGCAAGTTCGACAGGATGCTCCAATCTGGCATCAACGTGATCTGGCCGATCGTCGACAAGCCGAGGCAGATCGAGTGGCGGTTCACTCGCGAGGACGGGCGGGGCCACAAGATAGTTATCATGCGGCTTGTGAAACGCATCGACCTGCGTGAGACGGTCTATGATTTTCCTCGTCAGAACGTCATCACCAAGGACAACGTGGTTACCGAGATCAATGCGCTGCTCTATTTCCAGATCACGGACCCCGTAAAGGCTGTCTATGAGATCGCAAACCTGCCGGATGCGATCGAGAAGCTGACGCAGACGACGTTGAGGAACGTGATCGGCGAGCTTGACCTGGACGAGACCCTCACGTCCCGCGACACGATCAACAACAAGCTGCGTCAGATACTTGACGAGGCGACGGACAAGTGGGGCGTCAAGGTCAATCGCGTGGAGCTTCAGGACATCAATCCGCCCCAGGACATCAGGGATGCGATGGAGAAGCAGATGCGTGCCGAGCGAGACCGGCGAGCCACAATCTTGATAGCGGAGGGCGACAAGCGGTCAAGGATTCTGGAGGCGGAGGGCGTCAAAGAGTCCAAGATCAACCGGGCTGAAGGCGAGAAGCGGGCAAAGGTATTGATGGCAGAGGGGCAGGCTGAGGCCCGCGTGAAGGTCGCAAGCGCAGAGGCGGAGGCGATCAACATGGTCACGAAGGCAATTGCCGAGAGCAAGGGTGACCCCGCAAACTACCTCATCGCTGTCCGCTACCTCGACACGCTGAAGGAGATGGTCTCCGGCAAAGACAACAAGGTTGTTTATCTGCCGTTTGAGGCGACCGGCGTCCTCAGCTCAATCGGTGGCATCAAAGAGATGCTGGAGGGTGTAGGCAACAGGAAGGAGACATAGCGTTGAGATTCATTGTAACATTTGAGCGCGACGAGGACGGCATGATTGTCGTCGAATGCCCTTCAATTCCCGGATGCGTCAGTCAGGGCAAGACGGAGCAAGAGGCGCTTCACAACATCAAAGACGCGATAAGGCAGTGCCTTGAAGTCCGGGCTGAGCGGGGAATGCCACTTACAGTATCGATGCGTGAGGTGGAGGTTCTCGTTTAGTGGCGAGGTCAGGTCCGGGCCAGCAACGCTGCGCATAGCGGCAGATGGCAATCTCAGTGCGCTCTGCCAGCCAAAGCCTCAGCGTCGCCGGCCCTGTTCCCTTAGCTCACGTTTTCAGAGGCCGAGAGAGCGGTAAGTAGCAGATTATTGATCTCATCCGGAAGCTTCCTCATCTCATTCTGAGCCTCCTGCACAATCGCCCGCATCCTGCTGTCGTCCCGCGTAGCGTCCAGCTGTCTCTTCAATCGCAGCAGCTTCAGAACCGCGTTGAGGTTCGCCGTGTCGCGAACTCCAGACCGCAGAAACTCCGCGAAATCCTCCGTTACGCTCTCGTTTAGGAACTTCCGCAGCTCATCCTGGGTGGCGCTATCGATCTCAAAATCCCTGTATTCCGGCCTGTCCTTCGCGTCAATTCGTATGACGATGTATGGGCTTTTCATCCCTGCCTCTTCCGCCGGCCTGCCGTCCTCCGTCACAAGCTCGCTCCCAGCGGAAAGCTTGAAGTTCTTCAGGATTGCGGACGTGCTCTGCTCCTTGTGCACCAGAACGAACCGTCCGGACGTCAAGACCTTCAGGTCTGGCTCGTTGAACGCAAGGTCCAGACGCTCCAAGAGCACCTGATCGTTCCTGTTCAGCAGGTTGTAGAGCTTGCGCCCTAAGTTTAAGGCATCCGGCGCAAGCGACATAAAAGCAAGCTGCGACGCAAAAACCGTCAGCTGTGAAAGCTCGCTCAGCGCCTCGCCGAGGCGCTGGACGCCATCTGCTCGGAGCTTATCGATTTCGAGCATCTCGATCGAGAGATGCAGCCTTTCGCCACTGTAACTGGGCGTGTAGAACACCAGTGGGTTGGCATACTCGGCGGCCCCGAAACTCGACAGGTGGTCGAAAGCGTCAACCCCAGTCCGCATAACGTTAATCAGGCTCGGCCCAGGTTTGCCCGCTCCACCAAGCCTCGCCCAGCTGGACACCAAAACCTCCGCCTTCCCAAATATGTCCCTCGTGTCGCCAAAACCCACGTGAATTATCTCCACGCAGAGCGGCTTGCCGACCGCGACCTGCTCGTAGTTCTGGTCTGCAAAGTGGACCTTCTCAGGTTCGGAGAGACTCCCCTTGTCGCTGAAGAAAACTGGCATGTTTACTCCTTTCAAGCGCTATTCATTTGCTCAACGCCATATCGCGCGATGATATTCGCTACGTTCTCCACTTGTTGTGGTGCCCCAAGACGCCCAAACCCATCCACATTCCCTTGTTGTCTTGACGCACAGCGCTCAACTGGCGATTCGCAGAGAAACGACGAGCGAGGGTTCATTAGTCAACGGGAGAAGGATTCCTTGCGGCAGATTCCGAGTGGAACTTGATGCCGGATGTGGGATACTATCAGCTGCTGGAATACCTGTGCCGAAACAGCGATAGCATGATTGACTACCGAATAGCGCTCTAGATTATGGGTGAGCAGATGTTGACAGCATGGCGGATGGCGACTCAGTGGATCGAGGGGCCGGCCGGAGGCACGTGCGCTAGGCTGGAGGTCGGTGAGAAGTACGATGTGGACCCAGGTTACTGTAATGGCTTTTAGTGGGTCGGGCTAAACTATGATCTCAGTGGGGCAACACCGAAGGGAGACGAAGACCGTGAGAGTGTTATGGCTTGTTTTGGTGGGAATATCGATGTTGTGGCTATCGATTACGCCATCCGATGGCGCGGAATATCACGTGAACCAGGACGGCACAGGGGATTTTCTGTCGATAAAGGTGGCGGTTAACGTTGCAGCGACGGACGGCGATACGATAATCGTCCATCCGGGGACCTACTATGAGAACGTAGACTTCTGGGGGCCCAAGGTTAGCTTGCGGTCCTTGGATCCGGATGATCCGAGCATTGTAGAAGGGACCGTGATTGATGGTGGTTGGAACGATTCCGTCGTGACATTCAATGGTAATGAAGACGAAAGCTGCGTTCTATCTGGGTTCACGATCACCAACGGGAGGGGTCACTCCGGGGGAGGGATATGCGGCACGAAGTCGGTCTTTAACTTTCGAGCTTTCCCCCGAACAAAAGCGACCGTGACCAATTGCGGAATCGTCAACAACGCTGCAAATGATGGAGGCGGCATAGCGCATTGCGATGGAAGAATTGCTAACTGCGTGATTGCAGGCAATTCGGCTGACCTGTCCTGCGGAGGCCGCGGAGGCGGCATTTACGACTGTCGTGCAGCCATAACCTCTTGTGAGATCATTGATAACTTCGCGGGTTGTGGCGGAGGGCTGGCTGATTGCAGTGGGACCATCAGCCTATGTACGATAATCGGTAATGTAGGCACCCCTCTGGGTGGGGGAGGTGCATCTTGCTGTGATGGCCAGATTCATGGTTGCGTGATAAGTAACAATCACGCAAGAGGGGCCGGTGGAGGAGGGCTACTTTCTTGCGGCGCCGCGATCACCAGCTGCACCATGTGGAATAACTCGGCAGATGGTGATGGAGCGAGCGCTTGTGAGTGCAAGGGCCCAATCTCAAACTGCATCATCTGGCGCAACAATACAGGGGTAGAAGTAGGAGGTGACCTAGATGGCTGTTCCACGCCGTCATTCTCGTGCATTTTGGGCTGGACGGGGGGTGGGGAGGGTAATATATCTGACGACCCGGTCCTAGCTGCACCAGAGGACGGAGACTTTCGTCTTTCACCGGGCTCGCCATGCATTGATGCCGGGAGCAACTGGTCAGTGGTAGGTCAAACTGACTTCGACGGACACCCGCGCATAATCAACGGCACCGTAGATATGGGTGCATACGAGTATCCAAACGGTTTCTACGTGAAGGTCCAAGCCACAAGAGAGGTATACTTCGCCAAGGAGATGCTGATCCTGAATCTTGAAGGCGGCAACTTCGGTCCAAGAGTCTGGGTTGACCTTTATGCGGCGATTAAAGCGCCCTACGGGCCGCTGCTGTACCTCCCTACTCTGGGGAGTGAGCCTCAGCCTTGGTTCCAAGAATTGAGCCTCCCCTCGGGATTCCATCAGGAACCGTTCGAGGCCTTTTCCTATGTATTCTCCGGCATGGAACCGAACGGCACGTACCCTATATATTACTTGTTTGTCCCAAGTGTGCCCGTTGGGTCAGCCATCAGCCCTGGCAAGTCGGAATTCAGATACCGGCGGCATCGCGAGAGGGCTCTGGAGGTCAGTCAAGACGGCTCAGCTGACTTTCTGTCGATTCAAGAGGCCATAGATGCTGCTCTCGAAGGAGAGACGGTTGTTGTGCATCCGGGCACATATTACGAGAACATTCAGCTTCGCGGATGCGACATAACCGTGCAGTCGTTAGATCCGGACGATCCGGCGATCGTTGAATCCACGGTGATCGATGGCGGAGGTAACGGTTCTGTTGTTCGATTCTCAGGGCTGGAGGATGGCAGCTGTGTCTTGTCCGGGTTTACCATTGTGAACGGGAAGTCCTTTGATGGTGGAGGAGTTCATGGCGCGGACACCCTGGCCAGTGTCACCAACTGCAGATTCCTCGATAACACGGCGACGGCGTGGGGGGGAGCGATATATGAGTGCCATGGTGCGATCGTGAACTGTGTGATCATGGGCAATTCAGCTTACGAAGGGGCAGGTTTGTGCTCCTGCTATGGCTTGATATCGAACTGCCTGATCTTGCATAACACAGCTGGGTTCCAGGGCGGCGGAATGTACGACTGCGGAGGTAGAATAAGCAGCTGCACGGTGAGTGGTAACATCGCCGAGTCTTATTCCGGCGGCGGGATCGGGAATTGCCCTGCGAGCATCGTGAACTGCATCGTCTGGGGTAACGATGCGCCGTACTGGGCACCGGACCTGGACGATGTTGGGTCATGTTCATACTGCTTGATAGGGGTTTGGTTTGAGGACCGCTGGAACATTGTGGGGGAAGACCCGAGGTTTGTTACCGGCCCGCTGGGCGATTGGTACCTGGGTCGAGGAAGCCCGTGTATCGACGCTGGTTATGGCACAGCCGAAGATGCAGGCCTTTCGGACCGGACGACGCAGGCGGACGCCACCCCGGACACAGCCACTGTGGACATAGGGTACCATTATCCAATATGCAGCGGGGAAGAGGTTGGCGGATGCAGACACTAGCTATGCCGAGAACAGTCTAAGCGAAGGGCGGCTTTGGGCAGTATGAAATGGCCTCGTTTTGTGCCGGACTTCGCTCAGAACGGGTAGCAGACCTTCATCATCTCCAGATGGACCGTCAGGACCTCGATGGCGATTAGGATCACGACGGCGACCAACACGCCAAAACGCTGGAGCTTTTGCGGGAGGAGATTCTGGATGGAAAACGCAAAGAACGCTCCCATGCCGATGCCGACCGGAAGCAGGTATCTCCCGTTGAACGCCCTGAACTTGCCAACGATCATTGTTCCATTGGCCACTTGGACGAAAATGATCGAGGTATGGACTAGGACGGCGTAGGCAAGCCATCTTAGCCTTTTGGCGGTGTGTGGTTTGAGGAGTCGCCTCTTCTTAAACAGTTTAAGGAGGATGGCTCGAAGGGACCCCAGACCTGCGAGGCCGAACAGGAAATATGTCAGATTTCGGCTCGTCTCTGACGGCGTGAAGCTCGTGTGGCTCGCTATTCTGAAGAACCAGCTCGTAGTGAGCCATACCCAGAAACTCTCTGAGCCAAGAATGTCAACGAGGCCGATGACGACGGGGAGTTTTGCATCCGGCCTGATCGTTGTGGCGGTTACGATCGGCAAGCCATAGATAACGCAGTTTCGGACGAACCACCAACCAGAGATGGCGGCGAGAAGCATAGTAAACAGGGCGAGCTTGCGTGAGGCGCTCTTGAGGCTTTGAAGACCATGTCCTCTTTCCTTCAACCAGACGAACAAGAAGACGAGCGGGACCGCTGTCAAGAAGAGGAGTTTGGCGAGGATGCCTAGCCCGACGATAAGGCCGAGCCCGATCAGTCTCTTGTTCGTTAGTGGTGTCTCCGACCACTTGAGCATCAGGTAGAGCAGTAGGGCGTACATCGGGATTAGCAAGTGGTCGTTGTTGATGCACGCCTGGTCAAACGTGAAGACCGGCGAGAAGAGAAATATGGCTGGCACGAGTAGCCAGGTAAACGACTGCGCTCCAAAGAGCAGTTTACCGACCAGGGCGGCGATGATAATCGTGAACGTTGACAGAATAACGGAGAAAAGCCTCATC
>DATLAJ010000033.1 GCA_035527515.1 bacterium | reverse complement strand
GAACCACGAGGCGGACCGACGTGCCATCCAGATAGGTGGCCAGCATCTCCCCATCTAAGCGATGGATCCCGCCGTCTTCGTCGTGAAGACAAAGATATCCAGCACCCCTGTGGAAGTCAAACTTCCCGTGACCATGATAGTGGAGGATGTGAAAGCCTGGCTGTTCCCGCAGTACGTCTTGGAGTTCCTCGGGTGTCGTTTGCCTCACCGACTTCACGTCGCCATGCGCGCCAAGTGCCTGTCGTACCGCGTTTTCGCTAGCGATCCCTTCAACTGGAGAGGTATCTGGTGGACCGGGCTGCAGGTGAAGCAGCCGTAGCGGACGTCTCGCTAGCAACCTGGCCACTGGAATACCGGTCTCAATGAAACGCACGATCGGATAAGAGAGCCGGGCTGCCAAGAAGACCCCCTTATCCGGATCAAAGAGGAGTTCCCACGGTAGGTGGCTCAATTCCGGGGGACGCGCGATCAGCTTCACCCGCAGGTTCACCCCTTCATCCAACACCGTCGACGCATGCTCAAATGCCCGAATGATCTTCCGGGGGAAAAGCGCATTGAAGAGTAGGGTACCCACCAATTCCATCCGCTCACGTGCGGGCGCAAAGCCCTCTCTAATACGGTTCAGCTCGACGTCTAGCTCGTCTGTCCTGTGATACTCAAATGGTAGCGGAGGGACACGGATGCCACCTCGTCCCTGAGCCTCGACAGTATAGCTCCCTTCCGACCCGTCCACGATCAAAAAGAAGTCTTCGTACACTGGACGCATGACGCCTCTCCCTCGCTCTGAACTGATCGCGCAACACCGTGTTGTTCAGATCAACGGATCAGGCCGGCGTACTTTGCCGGCTGATTCCATTTCTTGCGGATGCCGCCGTCTCGATCGAACTTGGGTCCGGTAGGCGGTCCTCCAACCATGGCGACGAACTTGCTCCTGAGATCCCCGCTCTCGTATTCTCCCCAGCGTCCCTCGAACTTGGTGAACCAGGGTCTATCCATAGGCTCCGGCTCGTCCCACGGAGTGCCGCTTGAGCCTCCCACCACTACATTGCCGGGGACGAACGCTTTGTCGGGTAGGTGCTCCTCTGGGATGTGATAGTTGGCGTGGGATCCAGCGGCGACATACACGACGGGCTGATCACCCTCAAGTTCCACCTGATCCCACGGGCGCCCGATTTGCGTTCCAGAGCGCAAGTGGGAAGAGTAGCTAGCCCAGACCGGTTTGGCGGTCTTGAAGAAGAGATGGACGCATTCCCAGTCCGCCTCGTGGTCGTTGACTCCACCGTGCGTCGTGTAGAAGTCGTCGTAGGCATAGAAAAACCAGTACTGGACAACAGTGTAACCGCCATGCTCGACAACTCTGTAGTAATACGTTGGAGAGTGACTATCGATCCCACCATAGTACTCAATCGCACGCTCGACCACCTCGGCAGGCTCGCCAATCGGAAGGAAGATTCTCGACAGATCAATGCCCACGCCTCTAAGCCTACTCTTCAGATCGCCGAGAAACTGGCGAAAATCGGGGCCCAGCACGGTCTTCTGCCGTTCGATCCAATTGCGGAGAGCTTCCTCATCCTCGGGGTTCGCCACTCGCCTATTGGCATACACTAGGTAGTGCCTTTGTGAGGGGAACTCCGCCAAAGCCTGAAGGTCTACATAGGGCGGCGGGATGAGCATCTGGCCACGGCCCGCTTCCATGGCGTGCAAACTACACCTCTCCACATACCCTTCCACTTTCATCGGGAAGAAGTTCTCGCCCTTGGCAAACCTCAAAACGGGTTCGAACCTGTGAGCGAGTTCCTCCTCCTTGGCTCTCCATTCCTCTCCGGTACCTAGATCGCATTTCGCAGCCATGATCTCGTGCTCTCTTCAGCCGCGCGCTTCGCTCCAATCAAACCGTCCCACATCCGCCGTCAACCTCTCCTTCATCACTCTCCTGGCCTGTTCCCGCTCTATCCTGTAAGTCGGGCACTCGTCACCCCGGTACGGCGTTCCGCTCATCATCGTCCCGCTCGTCCTCATCTGCCCGCAGCATACGCCGGACCAGACAGTCGAACCCTAGGAAGTCGATGCCATCGACATCGCCGTCGAAGTCCATGTCAAAGGGGTTGAAGTTAGGCATGGCTGTTCTCCGTTTTCGGGCAGCGGTTCCAGCGTTGGAAAAGACCTGATTGGGGAGGCTGAGGCAGTAGGTTGCATGAGTGGTAATCCAACGACTTGCTTCTCACAGGAGTTCCCCACTCCTCCCATGCAGCAGCGCCAGTTGATGACGGCCGTGAAGAGGCGTGTGTCTCAGGCGATTTTCGAAGTAGAGGCGAAGTCACTACATGATAGCACAAGCGGAGAACGAAGGCAAGCTCGGTTGCCCTCAGCGGAACGAGGCCCCACTGTCGGGAGGCGGCGAATGTACCAGACGCCGTCAGGATGTCCTGACCGACAGCGGAGCAACAAGGGTATCGTACCAAGGCCCCGAGGCGATTTGCAGCGTGATGGTAGAAACAGGTTATGCTCGCCCCTAGCCCATGTGGCAGCGCAGTCGGCTGCCTCCACCGCCAACCCTAGCATCCCCTACGATTTGATTTCCAGCGGGGTTTGTGCTACACTATGAGTAGGTCGGCTCTGCTCTGTACTCGATTCCCGACACCCTGCAAGGGTGCTGGTGCTACCGACCGACAGACCACACTTAACAACCTGGGAACGCTCCCGACAGTTCTGGGCACTCTCGTGCTACTCGCTCTTGCTGGTTGGAAAGGAGGAGCCATGAACCTTATGTGTGCTGTGGCCATTGAACTCGGGGTTCACTTCCTCATCACGGTCGGGAGTCGGGTAGAGAGCAGAACCTTACTACTCTAACTCACAATCAGTTGCCTTCTTGTTTCCACAGTGTGGTCACCAGGTGGGCAACTGTTTGCCAAGCCTCCCCATGTACTCCGGTGCTCTCAAGACCCTGTGTCCATCAACCTCGACGGTTGCGCAGGGGAATGGTTAGTCGACAAGCACCATCGGCGATTCGCCCAGGCCAGCTTGGATCCCTGCATGGCACAGTTCGTCCCCGAGCCCGGGGCGATAGCGCTCCTGGGCAGCGGTCTGGTCGGCCTGGCAGGATACGCCACACTTCGCTGGAGGACGAGAGAGTAGGGTTCTCAGCATTGGCACAAGAAGGGCTGTCCCCGTCCGGGATGGCCCTTTTCTTATTGGGGGGAGACTCGCGCACTGCGGACTGACTCAGCGAAACACAAGTTCGAGAGTATACGTAGGAAGTACTCCCCCGGGGATTCGAACGCGTGCGCACTCGCCGTCGCCCCGTCAGGACAATGACAAGGCTGGTTGCCGCACTAGCCCTATCGCCTCAGCTCGATCTCATCGCAGAACAACGGCACCTTTATATCGAACCCCCCTGGGGACTCGAATCCCCATTGCCACACATCAGAAGGTTACCACAAGGGGTTGGAATGTGCTGCCCTTTGTAACGGATGGCGCTCCGTTTCCTTCACCCCGAGCACGTAGACGCAAACGCCATGATTGGGCTGGCTGTGATTGGCATCCTGTTCAACGGGGCCGCTTTGGTTCGGCTCAAAGGGGGTCAGAGTCTGAACGAGAAGGTGCTGTCCTGGCACCTTCTGTAGGATGTGGCTGGCTGGGGAGCGATCCTGATCGGGAGTGTGATCATTCGCTTTTGGGACAACCATCTCATAGACCCCATTATGACGGTGGGCTACACAGTCTTCATCCTGGGGGGTAGCGAGGAATCTCAGGGAGACCTTGAACAC
>DATLAJ010000032.1 GCA_035527515.1 bacterium | reverse complement strand
TGGGCGAATGTCTCGATGCGGTACAGGTCGAGATGTATCATGCGCATTCTGCCCTCATGCACGTTCATCAGGGTGAAGCTCGGGCTTGTAACCTGATCGGCCGCTATGCCTACCCCAGAAGCGATCCCCTTTGCAAATACTGTCTTGCCCGCCCCCAGCTCGCCAAACAGAAGGACAACGTCCCCCGATTGCAGCAATGTGCCGAGGCGCTCACCTAACTCCTGCGTCTCCTGGGCTGAGCCGGTCTCAAACGAGCCAAAAACATCTGGCGGCGCGTTGATCACGTGTTCTTTCTGTTCGCAAGAGGCACGGGGGGCTGTTTTTGCTTGCACATTCATCTAGCATTGACCCGCAGCAGCTCGGCAACGGCCCCGAGCACCTCCTCAGCTAAGATGTCTTCCATGCAGATGTGGCCCTTGTCGCAGGTTTGCCGGTAGCAGGGGGCGCATGGCGCACCCGACACGATCTTTGTGCCCCGACCGTAGAGCTCGATCTCCTCCGGACACGTGGGTCCCATTACCACGACTACAGGCCTTTTGGCCCCTATCGCAAGGTGCATTGCCAGCGTATCCGCCGAGACAACGACGCTACAGCAGGCGACAAGGGCAGCGAAATCGGTCAGCGAATGCCCACAGCCGGAGTCTATGGCGACGCCGCCGCACGCCTCAGCTATACGTTTGTTCCGCTTGACCTCAAGCGGCCCTCCTAGCAGCAGTGGAACCGCGCCCTGCCGCTCCCGCAGCATCTTGGCAAGCTCAACAAAATGCCGCTCCGGCCAGACCTTCGTCGCGAAAAGCTCTCCAGCACCGGTGTTCAGCCCGACCACGACGTCATCGCGGCTCACTCCGAGCTTCTCCAACGTCCTTCTCGCATTCGCCCTGGCGCCCTCGGGCAACGTCAACACGTACTCGTAACTTGGCTCGTAATCAAGTCCGCACGCCTCAAAGACTATCTCTTGATAGCTCTTCTGGTTCTTGTGAAACTTCAGGTCGTCGTCGTAACCGAGTCTGTATGCGTAGTTAGCAAGCTCTTCAAGGGGAGCCACTACACCGTCCAGCGACCACCCGAACCCGAACTTCTCCTGAGCCTGTATCCGGCTCGCCAAAGCTGCCGCCCGTGGCTCCTTATCCAGGCAGATCAGAAGGTCAAACCGCTCCGCCAGCAGCCTCACGACGCTCTCCAATGAGTAGGGCAGCAGGACGTCGATCGGATCACAGCAGCGCAGGAGCTCCGCCGCTTTTGCGTCTGTGAGCCAGGTTATGAAAGATGAGGGGTATTTCGCCTTCAACCCCCTGAGCAGTGGCGTTGTTCTCAGAACGTCTCCCACGGCGGCGAGCTTTATCACAAGGACGCGCACACCTCTTGGCTCATAGTGCGGGCAGCCATCGCACGTGCGCTTGAAAACGCACGGCTTCTCGCCCATGAAATACCTACAATCAGTCCGTGCCGCCAAAGGGAAAACTCCGCGCATCAAATCTGATAGGTTCAATCACCTCCAACCCGCAACCGCGAACCTCTCGCTTACAACTTACGACCGGTCCCGGCGAGCTAGCCGGCTCTTTCGAGTCGCTATTTGCTCTTGATGGTCTGTTTCTCTTGCTCCGACAGAACGAGCCCAAACTCCTTCGGGCCGACCCTTATCCCAGCCTCAACTACTCCGGTTACCTTCAGCCATTGGCCGACTTCTGGAAGGTAGGCCCGCTTGGTCAGAACCCACATCTCGCCGCTTTTGTCCTTCAAAAGGTAGGCAGCGTTCTCGAAGAACGGGATCGGTAACTTCCTCGCTACCTCGCCATAGACAACTACCTGTTTGTTCTTGAACTGGTCAGGGTTGGCGACTATCTTGCCTATCTTGGTCCGACATCCGGCAATCGAAAGAAGGCAGGCCGCAACAATGCAGGCGGCCAGAGCTCTCTTGGAAAACAATCGTTTCATGTTTCACACCTCTACCTACAGTTTTGACATCTCGGCGAGACCATCATCGAACTGCGGCCACAAGCGCCTCAGCAGCCACATCAATCGGCATGAACCGCTTCTGTTTGGTCTTGCGGTCCACGAGCTCGATCTTGCCCTCGCTCACGCTCCTCTTGCCCAGGATAATCTGCGTCGGGATGCCCAGAAGGTCCGCATCCGCGAACTTAACGCCCGGCCAGACATTACGGTCATCAAGCAACACCGTAACCCCAGCCTCCGTCAACATAGCATAGCACTTCTCGGCCAGCTCCATCAGCCTGCCCTCGGTCGATTGCATGGGGACCACGATGACCGAATATGGGGCGAGGCTCTTTGGCCAGATGATGCCACGCTCGTCGTGGCTCTGCTCAATCACAGCCGCCACTGTCCGTTCGATCCCAAGGCCATAGCAGCCCATGAGTATCGGCTTCACGCTGCCACTTTTGTCAGTGAACTTGGCCGACAGCGCCTCGCTATACGTCGTGCCCAACTTGAATATATGCCCAACCTCGATGCCCGTCTCACGCCCAAGCGCTGCACCGCACTTGGGACAGGGATCGCCCGGCACAATCTTTCTAATATCAACGAACTTGTCCGGCGTAAAATCCCTCCCCACCTCGCAGCCGACGTAGTGCGCATCCTTCTTATTTGCCCCAACGACCATGCATGTCTCGCCCTCAAGAGCTCGATCGGCATAGACCCTCATCCCCGAAAGCCCGACCGGCCCGGTAAACCCCATCGGCCCGCCAGTGGCGGACTCGATGTCGGCAGCCGAGGCGAGCTCGAGTGTTTTACTGCCTACTGCCCGCATCATCTTCGTCATGTTGAGCTCGTGATCGCCTCTGACAAGCCCCGCTAGCAGGCCGCCGTCGCTGCTCTTAAGAATCATAGTCTTGATGAGCTTCTCCGTGCCGACACCCAGAAATTCAGTAACCTGATCGACCCTTGTCATCTCAGGAGTAGATACTTCCTCGAGGATACACTCCCCTCGCACCGGCGGCTGAGCCGGCGCCAAGCACTCGCCCTCGCCCGGAAACGATGCGAAGCCGCATTTTGGGCATTTGACGAGACGGTCCTCGCCCGAGGCCGCCACCACAACGAACTCGTGCGACTCGCTCCCTCCGATAGCTCCCGTCTCCGATGTCGGGAGCGCCTCGTACGCAACGCCGAGCCGGTCGAAGATCGCACAATACGCCTCGAACATCCTCTGATAGCTCCTGTCGAGACCTTTCTGGTCCGCATCGAAGCTGTACATATCTTTCATCGTGAACTCTCGCGTCCGCAACACGCCGAATCGCGGCCGCGGCTCGTCCCTAAACTTGGTCTGAATCTGATAGAACATCTTTGGTAAGTCTGCCCACGAGCGGATCTCGTTCGCGACGATGAGCGTGATGATCTCCTCGTGCGTAGGCCCCAAGAGCATCTCGTGGCCGTGCCTGTCGCGAAAGCGGAAGACGTCCTCGCCATAGGCCTCGAGTCGCCCGCTTCTCTGCCAGATATCAGTCGGCTGAAGCGCGGGGAGAAGAAATTCCTGGCCGCCCGCCCGGTTCATCTCCTCGCGAACAATCCTCTTCAACTTCTGCACCACGGCATAGCCAAACGGCAGGTAGGAATAGACCCCGGACGCAGCCTGTCTTATCATCCCCGCCCGAACCATTAGCTTATGACTCTCGCTGACTGCGTCCGCCGGCGCCTCTTTAAGCGTTGGAATGAACGCCTCGCTAAACCTCATACCTAAGCCCTCTCGACAAAGTCCACGCACTTTCTAACCACCATGCCGTCCGATTCGACCGAACAGATCGGACAGGCTCCGGTCGAGGGAATAATACTAACCAAGCGTGCATCCGGCAAGCTTTTGGACTACGACGTCATGTCGCGCCTACTTCACAAGGTGCTTGCCCAGGTCGCGGGCGGAATCGAGAAGCTCCTTTCGCTCAACGGCCTGACCGGCGGGACCCAGGCCAGTGCCGATGACGATCGATTCTGGCTTCTCAAACCCAAGATTGTGCAGTATCTCGCCCACAGACTCAAAGTAATCGGCATAGTCTTTCGCGTTGGGCGAGCCCTGCGTGAATACCAGACCAAGCTGCTTGCCCTTTGGTAGCCGACTGCTGAAATCAGGGCCAAAGAAGGCGAACATCCTGTCCAGGACGAGCTTCAATTGCCCGGTCATGCCGCACATATACACGGGCGAGGCGAAAACCACCGCGTCTGCGGCCTCGATCTCGCCGTAAAGCGGCGTCATGTCGTCCTCCTGAACGCAGCGTCCCTCTTTGCTACACGCAGCGCATCCCTGACACCCACACATCTTCATGTCCTTTGTGTAGAACGCTTGTGTCCGGGCGCCCTCTTCGGCTGCTGCGCTCAGAACCTCTTCGGCCAGAATGCCCGAGTTGCTGTTCTCCCTTGGGCTACCAACGATCGCGATGACTCTCATGGTGCTCTCTCCTCACGTTTGTCAACAAGAACACGAAAAACATGTTGAAGAGTATCGCATACTCGTGCGGTCGTCTATCTAGAAAACGCCCCAAGAAGCAGGAGTTTTCGTATTTTTTGATTAAGGAGTGTTGTGTTGTTGGCTGTGGGTTTTGGTTTTGGTGAAGAACAAAAGTGGAATTAGGATTGACGTGATGGTGTGTTTCGGTTCCCCGAAGGGGGGCCACAATAGTAGCCGTAGGTGGAACCTACGGAATCCGTTCACGTCGGTATGCTCGCGACCCCGAAGGGGTCGCACAGCCCGTCCACAGAGCTATGTTCAGCCCTTTCAGGGCTGTTTTCCTTTCCTTCTCTGACCCTGATCCGTAGGTTTCACCTACGGCTACTCACGTTCATCCCCTTGCGGGGATGCGGGAAGAACGCCGTCAGTTGAGCAGGCCCGGGCACGATTACGAAAACGCCCCAAGAAGCTGTTGTCAGCTTGAGACATTGTGTAGTATTAGGCTGAAATGATATTCTCTAAAATGCACCCAATTGGCACTGTTCCCAGACGACGTGAGGTGGTTGCCGTAGCGGTATGCGTCGTCATGGCCCTGGCAGTCGGTGCCCGCTCGAAGGCAGAAGAGACAGCTGCTGCACACAGCATCCGCGAGACGCCGGTTGTCCTGGCCGTTCGGGCGGCCCGCGACGCCGTTGTCAACATCAGCACCGAGCGGATAGTCCAGCGCTCCTACCTCTTCGGGGACGACGTTTTCGATCACCTTTTTATGCACACCCCGCTTCGCCGAACTGAGAAGGAGACCAGCCTGGGCTCCGGCGTCGTGATCGACGACCAAAACCACATCCTGACTAATGCCCACGTTGTCCGAAAGGCCTCGAGAATCTCGGTCAAGGTCTCGGACGGAAGTGTCTATGAGGCGCAGTTGGTCGGCTGGGACGTCAAGTCCGACATCGCTGTGCTGAAGATCGAGGGCGCAAAGCCGTTGCCATACGCGGAGATCGGGACGGCCAAAGACCTCATGATCGGAGAGACCATCATCGCCATTGGCAACCCATACGGTTATTCTCAGACCGTAACGACTGGGGTGGTCTCGGCGCTGCACCGCGACGTCGATCTTGGGTCCGATGAGGCCAAAAACGAAGCGCTTTACGACCTTATTCAGACCGACGCGGCGATCAACCCGGGTAACTCAGGTGGACCGCTCATCAACCTGACCGGTCGGGTCGTGGGAATCAACACCGCCATTCTGAACGCGGCCGAGGGGATGGGGTTTGCAATACCAATTGACCGGGCGGTGCGGGTGGTTGAGGACCTGTTGTCATACGGCGAGGTTCACGTTCCCTGGCTGGGCATTTCGACCGAGACGATGCAGCTTCTCAAGATTCGCTCCGTATCGTCCGGAGAGGGTCCTGTTACGGCGGTTATCGTTACCTTTGTGTTCTCAAAAGGGCCCGCAAATGGCCTCATTCAGACGGGAGATCACATCGAGAGGATCGGCAATGCCAGCGTTTGTTCCGAGCGCGAGTTCAGGGCAAGGCTCAAGGACTACAAAGCCACGGACAGTATCCCGCTCACGATCAGCCGAAATGGCGCGCTGCTCACGGTTGCGGTGCGGGGAAGGCAGTTTCCGCTCAAGCTCGCCCGGCAGTTGTGCTACGAGTGGCTCGGCTTCTGGGTTGAGGAGGTAGCGCTCGCAAGGGGCCGACTGGGAGGCCCTGGAAGGACTTGCATCGCCGTCGAGAAACTGAGGTCTAGGGGCCCGGCGGAGAAGGCTGGATTGCGCAGGGGGGATGTTCTTACACAGATAAACGACAGGCCAATCACGACGCTGGCCCACTTTCGAGCCGCGATCAAGGCCGCCACGAGTCGCGGAGGCATCTACATTGAGGTCAAACGAGGTGCTCTTTATTTAAGAGGCACGATCCCTTAGCCGGTCGGCCGCTGTGAGTTCTAAGCCAAATAGGGACGGCACAACATGGCGATGACGTTTTCTGAGAAGGTGCTTGCGAGAAAGGCGGGTCTCGAGCAGGTTTCGCCCGGCCAGATCGTTACCCTCACGCCTGACCTACTCATGTCGCACGATAACGCGGCCGCTATCTCCGAGACGTTCACGAGAATGGGCGGTGAGCACGTCTTTGACCCCGCGCGGGTCATCATTATTCTCGACCACTGCGTGCCGGCGGCCACAGAGAAACACGCCCAGAACCACAAGACCATACGGGAGTTCGTGGCGAGAGAGGGGATCGAGAACTTCTACGATGTCGGCCACGGCATCTGCCACCAGGTTCTCTGCGAGCAGGGCTTTGCTACCCCGGGCTCACTCATCCTCGGCAGCGACTCTCATACGACAACCTATGGCGCGCTCGGCGCGTTTTCGGCCGGCATCGGCAGGAGCGAGATGGCGGCCATCTGGGCGACAGGGAGCATTTGGCTGAAGGTCCCACCCACCATCAAGATCGAGCTCTCGGGCGCCTCGACGCCGCCCGTGTGCGCGAAGGACGTAGCCCTTCACATTATTGGGACGCTGGGCGCCGACGGTGCGAGCTACCAGGCGGTCGAGTTCTGCGGCGAGGCAGTGTCGGGCATGACGATGGCGGATCGGATGGTTCTGTGCAACATGGCCGCCGAGATGGGCGCCAAGAACGCATACGTGTCGCCAGACGGCACAACGCGTAAATGGCTGGCAGAGCGACAGCGTCGCGAGTTTGCCCCAGTCTTCTCTGACCCTGGCGCCAACTTCAGACAGGTTGTCAAGATTGACATCTCCGGCCTCGAGCCCCAGGTCGCATGCCCCCACACGGTTGACAACGTTACCCCTGTGGGTGCGCTTAAGCGCACTCGCATCGATCAGGCGCTGGTCGGGACGTGCACGAACGGAAGGCTCGAGGACCTTGCCGTTGCGGCCTCAATACTGAAGGGCAAACAAGTCGCGGCCGGCACGCGGCTTCTAGTGCTTCCTGCCTCGCGCAAGATACTGCGCGACGCTATCGAGGCGGGTCACATCGGGACGCTGGTGGAAGCCGGCGCGATTGTTCTCAACCCCGGGTGTGGCCCGTGCCTGGGGGCACACGAGGGCGTCCTTGCCCCGGGAGAAGTCTGCATCAGCACCGCGAATCGCAACTTCAAGGGTCGCATGGGCTGCAACACAGCCGAGATATACCTCGCATCGCCGGCGACTGTTGCGGCAAGCGCCCTCAAGGGCGTCATCACTGACCCACGCGGGGTCATGGAGCGGCCGTAGGTTCCAAGTTGTGGGCTCGAGTGTGCTTAGTAGCCAGTCGGAGCGTGCCGCTGCACGTGGTGGGTTAAAAATGTATCCGGGCGAGAGCCGCGGTTCCTACTTGACCCAGAAGTAGGGGAACATGTCAGAGGCGTTGCCATCGGTGTCCGTCGCAAGCGCCTCGACCAGGTATTCCCCCGGCGTAAGCCCGTAGTCGCTGGCGTAGAACCACGCCCAGAAATATGCCTCGGTTCGGCTGTCATAGGCGGGATACCTGTCGAAGAAAATCCCTGTCGGCTGCTGATTGTAGAGAAGCTCCAGTTGGTCAACCTTCTGCTTCGACACAGGGTGGCACACCATCATCGAGATGGATACGTATTGCTTCCCAAAATAGTCTGAGCAGTCAACTGCTGAGCTGACGATGATGGGCCTGACGTCGCCGCCGCCGGAAACGGCCTCAGCACAATTGTTTGGCAGCTTCGCAATAGGAGGCCTTCGGCCTGCTCTCGCTTCGCCAGTGCCGCCTGGCTCGGAGACCGTTAGATACGGCCACTCGTTGGAGCGGTTGCCGTCGCTGTCCGTTGCCACGATCGAGATAAGATATCTGCCCGAGGGCAACGCGGCCTTAGGTATCTCGAATGCTCTCGAGTAAAAACTGTCTCCTGCGCCAGAATCGCCGTTGGTGCCGTCGTCACGCAGCGCAATTCCAGTCAGCTGGCCATCCACCAAAAGCTCCACGTCAAGCGAGCCGGCCGAATCTTCATCGTCCTCAACGTAGGCCCGAAGCATAACGTAGCCGCCGTTCTCATAGCTAACCTGAGAATCGGGGTCCCAAAAGACCCAGCTTACGTGCGGAGGGTTCAGAGCGGGGTCTCCCGCTGTATCAAGACCCTCCGAGTAGTCGCTCTCGTTACCCCGCAAATCGTAGGAAGTAACCGCCCAGGCCATTGTGTCAAACTGTCCCATGTCTGCGTACTTGATGCTGAAAGAGGTGGCGAAACCGACATCTATCGGAGAATCGCCCTGAGGCAAACCCTGGCCATCAAACGGCGGATAGACCTCCTCAGTGTCGTAATAGAGCTTGAACCCGGCGAGGTCCTCCGAATCAGGCGCCTCCCAGCTGAGGACTACCCCCGTGGCGTCGTCGCTCTCCTTCGACCTAAACCACGTCGGCGCTGGAGGAGGCGCGGTGTCCCTGGGCCGCAACGTCGGGTCGCCCAGCACCGTCAGACCGTAGAACCAGCTAACGTTGTCCGCACTGTATGGCGCAACACCCGCAAACCATGACCTGAAGCCCTCACCTACGCACTCGCCCTCTGAGAGCTTCTTGTACATCTCTTGGCCGTAGTAAAGCGACCCTGTCTTGGTGCTGCCAATCACGCATAACCCAAGCGAATGCTCACCAAAAACATACCACCCGCCCATGTAATCCGGCTCCACGTAGCGTGAGTTGGAACACGCGAATGGTACGAAGAAAAGCGAGTTGATCGTCGCGGCCTGAAGGTCAGAGCTGTAGAGCATAGAATAGACGTCTTCATAGGAGAAGTAATGAGCATCCGGCCCAGAGTGCACCATCACATCGACCCACTCGTAACCATCGCGAAGCCGCCTCGAGTATTCCTCCGCGTTCGTCTTGTCATCGTCCGTAATTACCGTAACATCATCGTAAAGCCATGAGACCGCATCCTCCCAGTAGCCTGCAAGGTCGGTCCAGTCCTTGTCGATAAAAAGAAGCGCGCGATGATGCGCCTCAATCTCGCCCACGCGGTAGCTGTGGTTTCGCTCAAGATACCGACGAACGAGCTCCGCCTCGTCTCCGGACATGGGCGAGGCCAAAAGCCGCCCCAGCCAGATGTCGGGCTCTGTGTCTCCGGTCCCGTTCACATGCTCATCAAACATCCCGTCTCTATCAGAATCGATGAACTCGCCGTCGAGGTCCTCGAAATAGAGGTCGCACGGGAAATCATCGACTACCTCACCATCATCCAGTATTGCGTACCATGGGACTGGGAAGTCGCCGACCAATATGCAGCCCACAAGGCCATCATCGCTTTGCCACGCTGAAGCCAGCGCGGCCCTAAGGTCCTGAACTGTTTCGAACGTCGCATCCACAAGCTGCACGTCAAAGCCGTCAGCGTTGATGTCCAAGGCCCAAACGACCAGCTGGTCCTCGATCTGCGGGTAGAGATTGCTGTTGACAACGATCGCCACGCGACCCTCGCGGCTCTGCTCAAGTGGGCAAGGAAACGACAGGACAGAGCCAATCTCCGTGTCATACCGAACGCGGCTCGCGTGATAATCGCTGAAGGAGACCGAGTACTGGAGGTCAACCGCGTCCCACCGTGAGAACAGGTCCTTTTCAGAACCTTCAGTCGCATGGTCCGCCAAAGCGACGCCGCACATCGCTATAATAAGGACCCCGCACACCACGTGAACTAAGCGCATCTCTCATTCCCCTTGCTCTTTGGATGAGTATCTCTCTATCGAAATCGCCCTCCCTGTCGCCTCGTCTATGGATAGGACTACCGCGTTGATTCCCTTGTTTTGTTTGGCCACCTGAAGCGAGCGAGACACGCCCGTCTTAAATCGAAAGATCGAATCCTCCGGCCTAAAGCCGATGACGCCGTCGAAGGCGCCGGTCATCCCGACGTCAGTTATGTAAGCGGTGCCCTGCGGCAGGACGCGCTCGTCAGCCGTCTGAACGTGCGTGTGCGTGCCGAGCAGCGCGCTAACGCGCCCGTCAAGATACCAAGCCATCGCCAGCTTCTCCGCCGTCGCCTCCGCGTGAAAATCCACTATGCAGATGCGGCGAGAATCATTGATTTTGGCGAGGATACTGTCGATGGCCTGAAATGGGCAATCGATGGCGTCGAGAAACGCCCTACCCGAGATGTTGACGATCGTGATTTTCACTCCGGAAAGAACCGAGGTCGTGAACACGCCCCTGCCCGGCAGCTCGTCGATGTAATTGGCGGGCCGCAGCAAACGAGGCTCCTGCTCGAAGTAGTCAAAGACCTCCTTCTTGTCCCATATATGGTTGCCGGAGGTCATCACATCGACGCCAGCTGCGAATATCTCCTGCGCGACGTCGGGCGTGAGGCCAAAACCTCCTGCGGCGTTCTCGACGTTGGCTATGCAGACATCAATTGTGAGGTCCTGAAGCAGCTGATCGAGCTGCCTCTTCAGGACTGTTCTTCCGCTCTTCCCGACGATGTCCCCTACAAAAAAGACCCTCAAAATATCCCCTTTTCTTTCTGTTCAGAACCTAAAGGCCATATCAGACTGCTGGGGCTAGATCAAAAGACGTCAATCTTGCCAGCTACTATGCCCAAATATGCAAGAAAGTCGCACGTCAAGTGCCCACGCCCCGCGAGTCACACCACGCCTCAGCCCGCCGGAGGATGAGCCACACACTGGCGGCCTCAAGCAGCGTTCAGCGAACGGTGAGCAGCTATTTAGCGTAATCTATAGCTCTAGTCTCCCTTATGACGGTAACCTTTATCTGCCCAGGATATTCCAGCTCATTCTCGATCTTCTCGGCCACATCTCGGGCCAGCGAACTCGCCCCGTCGTCCTGAACCTGGTCTTGATCGACCAGAATCCTGATCTCTCTGCCGGCCTGAATAGCGTAAGTTTTATTCACTCCCTTGAACGAAGACGCTATCTGTTCCAGCTTCTCGAGGCGCTTGATGTAGCTCTCCAAGACCTCGCGCCTCGCCCCGGGCCTGGATGCGGAAAGGGCGTCTGCGGCCTGCACAAGGACGGTGCCGACCTGGGCCTCCCTAAGATCGGAGTCGTGATGTCTTCCTACAGCCTCAACCACGGCGTCCGATTCGCCATACTTGCGAGCTAAGTTGGCCCCGATCTCAGCATGGGTGCCCTCGACCTCGTGATCGACTGCCTTCCCAATGTCATGCAAAAGCCCTGAACGACGCGCAGTCCGGGAGTCTGCGCCGAGCTCGCTGGCCATTATCCCAGCTATATGCGCCACCTCTTTTGAGTGCTGCAGAACGTTCTGCCCGTAGCTGGTTCTGTACTTCAGGCGCCCGAGCAGCTTGACAAGCTCAGGATGCACTTTTCCGACTCTCCCCTCAAACAGAGCTTGCTCGCCTTCTTCGATTATCTTGGCATCGATCTCTTTGCGAACCTTGCCCACGACCTCCTCTATTCGAGCAGGATGTATCCGGCCGTCGGCAATCAATCTGTCAAGAGCCACCTCCGCTATCTTCCGCTTGATGCCATCGAAACACGAAACGATGACTGCCTCCGGGGTGTCGTCAACTATCAGATCAACCCCAGTCGCGAGCTCAAGCGCACGAATGTTGCGGCCCTCGCGACCGATTATCCGCCCCTTCATCTCGTCGTTCGGAAGATAGACAACCGCCACGCTCGTCTCTGCCGCATACTCGGTGGCACAACGCTGAATGGCTGTGGAGATGATCTCACGAGACACCTTGTCTGCCTGCTCACGCGCCTCAGCCTCAATGTCCCGTACTGCCCTGGCCGACCGCTCGCTCGCATCCGCAACCATTTCCCTCATAAGAGCGTCCCGGGCCTCGTTACGGGTGAGACCAGCCACTCGCACAACCTCCTGTTGAGCCTCTTTCAATAGTGCCCGCCGTTTCTCTTTAAGAAGGTTCAGCTCACGCTCCCGACCTGCATTCTCACGCTCCTTCTTGGCCAAAAGACGCTCCCTCCTCTCGAAACTGTCAACCCGCCGGTCCAGGCTCTCCTCCTTCTGCAGCAACCTCATCTCAAACTGACGGAGCTTCTCCCCCTGGCCCTTCATCTCGCGCTCCAGCTCCTCCTTGAGCCGATACAGCTCATCCTTGCTCTTCAACTGCGATTCGCGTTTGGCAGTCTCCGCCTTCTCCTGGGCGTCCTTTACGATCTCTTCTGCAAGATCCTGTGCTCGCTTGAACTTTATCTCCACCAAGTGCTTTCTAAGCAAGTAGCCGGCAGAAAGACAAGCCACTGCAAGCACAGCAATAACCACTGAATTCACCTTAAACCCCTGCCTTCCCTATTACCATCAGTCTAATGGTCATAACTCGAAGTACAAATAGTGCAGGGAAATGCTCGTTGAAAGGCCGGGTAAGTGCGCAGAATCTCGGAGCTTAAGAACCTCAGCAGTCGGGTGAGATACAAAGATGCGAATTATGGTGGGCGGCCGCCCTGAAACGCCGTGTGGCAGGGCAAAATGAGAACCCAGTCTGTATAGGTGGGGAAATCATCGGACACTTCAGGCTTCCCTGCGAAATGCATGGCTTGCTCACCGTGCCCGAATTGAAAGCCCCTCTAATCTCTAATTGCCTCAAATGTCCTATCACCATCACAAACGCACCAGAATGCGGCCTGCCCACCAAAACTGGGAGGAATCCACCCTCTGTCTGTGCATCATTTTACTTCGCTTGTCTCAACTCGACTAACAAGAACTATTGGCCCTCATTCTATCAACCCCAGAAGCCGCTTGCCCTCTTGCTCAAAACTCTCTTTTAGCGACAGATACTCATCCTGAAGCAGCAAAAGCTCATATCCAAGCTGCATCATTGCAAGCATAGATATCCTGGAACTCGACGTTGATGGAAATACCCCGCGCAAGTCTCCCGCCAGCTTGTTGACAAGCCCGGCAACCCTCTCCACCTCGTTCTTACCGCAAGAACTTCGGAAAGTATATCGCTTGCCCAGAAGCTCCACCTCTACCTCGTTTGTGAGAGCATCGCTCTCCTCAAGCAAACCCGCGGCCCCTTGGCTCAATCGGCCTAGTCCTCCTCACTCTCAAGAAGCACCAGCAGACCCTCGACCTTTGTCCGAACCATTTCCTGTTGGTCTATAAATGTCTTATATTCCTCCTTTATCGACAATAGCTCACCTATCTTCTCTTCTGAACGCGTCATCTTGAGCATCGTCTCCTCAAGCTCATCCTGAAGACCATCTCGCTCCTTAATCAACCGCCGCTTCTCCTCAACCAACTGCTTGATGCGGCGTTCAACCTCCAGAAACGACGTCAGAACATCCGGCGACTCTGCCTGCTCAGCATCTGCCGCCGAAATCCCGCCAGCCGAAACTGCCTCGACAGACTCCCTGCCCAGCATCTCGTCCGCTGCGCCGGCATCCAATGTATCGCCAAGCATGTCCACGAAACGCTCGTCCGACTCCAGCTCACCTTCCAGTTCCAACCGCGCCGCGACCAGCTCATCATCACTGGCCCGCTCCGAGCCCTTGGGCTTGCCTGTCAACTCATCATCTAACCTATCGAAACCCGGACGGTCTATCACTTTATGCCTCTTTAGAAGCTACAAACTGGGTTAACTTCTCGAAACCCGCCGGATCAAATATCGCGATCTGCGACAGAACCTTCCGATTCAGCGTAACTTGCCTGTCGCCGAGACCATGAATGAACTCACTGTATCTTACCCCGTGAGCCCTCGCCGCAGCGCTGATGCGTAGTATCCAAAGCCGCCTGAAATCCCTCTTGCGCGTCCGGCGGTCCCTATATGAAAACGCAAGAGCACGAAGCACCGTCTCGTTGGCAGATTTATAAAGCTTCCGGCGGCCGCCCCGGTAGCCCTTGGCCATCGCGAGGACCTTCTTGTGGCGGCGCTTGCGCGCTACCGAAAACTTTGCTCTAGGCATGGTTTATCCTCTCTTACTCAATGCTCAAAGATATACATAGACTTTTCCTAAGTCTATACAAGATTGTCCGGACCGCAAGTCCCCCTTATCGGGGAAGAACTAGCAGTATCTCACGAATAAGGCAAAAGCCTTGAGATACGCTTGCGATCGGCAGCGCTAACAAGGGCCGGTTTGCCTAACCTATTCTTTCGCCTTCGTGTCTTCTTCGTAAGAAGATGCCCTTTGTTCGCGTGGTTCCTTATGATGCGTCCCGTACCGGAAACCTTGAATCGCTTCTTCGCTCCGCTTGAAGTCTTCAATTTTGGCATAGCCTAAACTTCGCCTCCTCAAACACAATCCATTGTAGTATTGAACTCACTCCTCACCACCTAGAGCATCCCAAAATGGCCAACGCAGTTCGTTCTGGCGCAATAACTACGCCCTAAAAAACTACTGAACGCTGCTGGCCTCGGTACCCTCGACTACCTGCGAGTTGCTGGGCTCGGTGCCCTCGACTACCTGCGAGTTGCTGGCCTCGGTGCCCTCGACTACCTGCGAGTTGGGGGCCACCTGGCCCTCATCATTCTTTGGGCTGCGCTTCCTCCTAGGAGCCAAGACAGTCGAGAGATTCCTACCCTCAAACCGAGGCTCGCCGGTCACAGATGCGGCATCTCCAACCGCATCGATCACCCGTTTCAGGAGAACCCCGCCAAGATCGATGTGAAGCTTCTCCCGACCTCTAAACCAGATGCTTACCTTGACCTTGTAGCCCTCGTCCAAAAAATGCGTTATGTGCTTTATCTTGAAATCAAAATCGTGCAGATCAGTCCTCGGCCGAAACTTGACCTCCTTGACCTGGGCCCTCGCCTGAGACTTCTTGGCAGTGTGAGACTTCTTACTGGTCTCATATTTGTGTTTGCCATAATTCATTATCTTACAGACCGGCGGAGCGGCCCTGGGGTCAACCTCCACCAAATCCATGTTGCGGTCAGACGCCTTCCGCAGCGCCACCCTAGTCAGCATTACACCGAGCTGCTTGCCGTCCTGACTAATGACCCTTACTTCGCTTGCGCGAATTGCCCCATTAACGCGTAGCTGTTTCTCTTCTATGGGTACCCTCCTAAGGAACCTCGTGGTTTCGCACCTGCTCGCCCGCCCGCGCCATAAACTCATCAAGCGTCATCGTTCCTATCTGGCCGTGCGAGCGGCGCCTCACTGAAACGTTGGAGGCCTCAGCCTCCTTCCCACCAACTATCAATGTATATGGAACCTTCGAGTGCTCCCTTATCTTGAATCCCAATTTCTCGCTCCGGTCATCCAGGACAGACCGGAACCCGGAGCCTAAAAGCCGTTCATAGACGCTGTTTGCGTACTCACGTTGAGCATCAGTAATAGGCAGCACCGCAACTTGCACCGGCGAGACCCACAGCGGAAACGCACCGCCGCAGTGCTCAATGAATACGCCGACGAATCGCTCGATCGACCCCAGAATCGCCCTGTGGATCATTACAGGCCGTTCCTCTGCTCCTGAGCTGCTTACGAACGTCAAGTCAAACCGTTCGGGCAGGTTAAAATCAAGCTGTATCGTAGTCCCCTGGTGCTTGTGGCCATAGACGTCAACGAGCTGAAAATCAATCTTAGGACCATAGAAGGCCGCCTCGCCCAGAACCTCCTTAAACTCCACATGCTTGGTCTGCAAAACCCGCCGCAGAATCGACTCGGACGCATCCCAGACCTCTGGCACGCCAATGTAGTTCGCCTGCTTATCAGTGTCCCTAAGAGACAGCTCGATCTCCAGCTCCTCAAACCCAAGCTCCCTTACCATAAACAGCGCAAGGTCAACCACAGAGCCAACCTCGGCCTCCACCTGGTCGGCCCGGCAGAAGATGTGCGCGTCATCGCACGTGTACCCACGCACCCTAAACAACCCGTGCAATGTCCCGGAACGCTCACGCCTGTAAACCGTCCCGAGCTCTGCGTATCTTATCGGAAGCTCGCGATAAGACCTTACCCTCGATTTATATATCTGAAGATGCAAGGGACAATTCATGGGCTTCAGAACGTATTCCTCATTCCCCACCGGCAGAACATACATATTCTCTTTGTAGTAGCCGTAATGCCCCGACGTCTCCCATAGTGTACTCTTGGCGATATGAGGCGTGCTCACCAGCTCATAGCCCCGTCTCAAATGCTCCCCAATCCAGAAATCCTCAATCAGCCTCTTGAGCGTCGCACCCCTGGGGTGCCAATAGACCAAGCCCGCACCCACACGCTCGTCTATCGAGAAAAGGTCGAGCTGCCTCCCCAACAGCCGGTGATCGCGCAGCTTCGCCTCAGAAAGCAGCCTAAGCTGCTCCTTAAGCTGCTCCTCCGTTGCGAACGCAGCGCCGTATATCCGCTGAAGCATGGGGTTCTTCTCGTCACCAAGCCAATACGCACCCGCAACCGACGTCAGCTTGAAGACGCCCAGCTCTCCTGTCGATCTGACGTGAGGACCCTTGCACAAGTCAACGAAATCACCGTGCCGATAAACAGTGATCTCCTCCCCCTCCGGCAGATTCTTTATGAGCTCTACCTTGTAATCCTGCCCCAGCCCACTGAACAGCGCCAGCGCCTCGTCCCTAGACAGAGCTTCTCTCTCAAAAGGTAAGTCCTGGGCAACAATCTCACGCATCTTGACCTCAATAGCATCAAAATCCGCCTCGCTGAACCGGCCCTCCCGTTCAAAGTCATAATAGAACCCGTTCTCAATCGCCGGGCCAATCCCAAGCTTGGTCCCCGGAAAGAGTCGCAACACAGCATCAGCAAGAACGTGGGCAGTGCTGTGCCGATATGCGTCCAAATTAAACGTCATGTTGTTCCACTTCTCTTAACTAAAGCACGTCCTGATCACATCGCACCTCCAAAGATACAACTCCATTGAAAATCATACTACTGGAAGCGAAGATAACCGGAAATGGTAGGCACGGGCGGCTTCGAACCGCCGACCTCTACCGCGTCAAGGTAGCGCTCCACCCCTGAGCTACGTGCCTACATAACCTAAAAACCTCACAGCGAGATGAACAGTGCGAAAGAAACTCATCGTCCCCACAATAATGCTAGCTCCACCGTGATGTCAACCGCTAAACCGCTAACGTGCCGCCAGCCCGGCTCAGTCGGGGTGGACTGGACGTGATTCTGCGCGAATTTTCAAACGTGCGACGAGCCCCGCGCCATCACGGTATTTACCTGCCCCGGATACGGTGAGCTCACCTGCTCGTCCTGCGAACCACTCTGAGCCCGACCGTCTCGTCGCGCCGGCCCGGCCAAAGCCAGCCCCGCGCCCCAGACCGACAGTCCTCGCGATTGCTCTGATAACACCCGCCCCGAACAACGCGCTGCGTGCCTTTCTCAGGCCCATGAGGGTTGTTTGCCCGGGATGAGGCATAGCAGTTCTCGTCATAGAAGTCCCAACACCTCTCCCAGACGTTGCCGTGCATATCATAAAGCCCGAACGCGTTAGGCGCAAGCTCGCCAACCGAGTGGACGCGGCCGTTGGAGTTATTCTTGAACCAGCCAACGCACACAAGGAACGACGGCAGGCCCTGCTCACACTTCCCGAAGGCCTCATCGCCCGTGCTGTAAAGCGACGTCGTCCCCGCCCGGCAAGCGTATTCCCACTCCGCCTCAGTCGGCAGCCGGAAGCCGTTTGCTGAGAAGTCGCATACAACGTCCTTACCTGAACCGCTGTAACATTTCTCGAGCCCAAATCGTTCGGAAAGCCTGTTGCAGAAGAGGCAACAATCGTCAAAATCAATCTCGGTAACCGGCCTGTCGGCGCCTCCGTCGAGGCGACCCCAGCCCATTACCTTCCCGAAAACTGCACGGGTAACCTCAAACTCCGACATCTCAAAACCGCTTCTGATTGCGACGTGATGCAACGGCCCCTCGCCGCTGGCGACGACGCCCGCCTCACCCGCGTTCCGGCTGCCCATCTCGAACTCGCCCGCCGGTATCCCGACCATCGTCAGCATGACCCCGTCCCCGAGGCTATAGCTTATCCCGTTGGCATAAAGGAGCGTCGGGTCCAGACTGTCCGGCCTGTCGATCCCTCTAGCCGGCAATATAACTCGTGTGTAGCTGTAGCCAAACAAAGACAGTGTGACGAGCAGAAACGCCGCGACACCGGCCGCAATCGGTGCAGCTGCTCTAAGCGTAGGTCGTCTCCCTAAAATCATCGCTAACCTCCCCATCTAGCACCCTTCTCACATAACAGCTCTGTTCTGATTATTGTTGCACCTATTCTACACGAAGGCCAGCTCGCGTCAAACAAGACCGGACCTCAACAGTTAAACAACGATGGGCCCCTTGAGGCCAATCTTGCTCACGCCGCACTTGAGCTGCCCCCATGTGTGCTTGACCGTCCGGCGGCTCTTGGCCTATTGTTGCCGTTGGTTGGGGAGGATGTTCTTGGCGAGAAGATCAGGAAGGCTAGGCAAGAGAGCGGTGAGTATGAGTTGGCGCAGGTGCGTGCTCTTTGTGCTGGTTAGCCTATTACTATTCGGTTGCCAGCAGGGTGGGCACGAGCAGAAACAACAGGCGAGCCGTGTTTCCGGACCGTTCAATGCCAGCAGGTCTTTCTCGCACCTTGTGGCACAGGTCAACCTCGGGCCGAGGGTGCCCGGGACCGAGGGGCACCTTGAGTGCCTCGACTACATCATCCGTCATCTGTCATCGACCGCCAAGTCGCTTCAGACGCAGCAGTTCCCCATAGATTGTTACGATGAGCCCATCGAAGGGACTAACATCTTGGCGACTTTTGGCAACGGTGCCGGGCAGCCCATATTATATTGCTGCCACTGGGACACGCGGCCAATCGCCGACAAGGACCCGAACCCCGACAACCGATACAAGCCTATCCCGGGCGCAAATGACGGGGCGTCCGGCGTTGCAGTCCTCCTAGAGCTCGCTACGTTGTTCCACCAAAAGCCGCCGCCAAGAGACGTCTCGCTGGTTTTTCTGGACGGCGAGGACTCTGGCGACTACAGAGAATGCAAATTCTGCATCGGTTCCTATTATCTGGCCCGCAATCTCGACTCGCTGTTTCCCAAGCGGCCGAGCTTTGGAATCCTGATCGACATGATAGGAGATAAGGACCTGTCAATCCCCCAAGAGAGGTATTCCGTCGCCGCAGCGCCTCATATCGTCAATTCGGTCTGGGCCATCGCGAGGCGCCTCGGATACTCACAGTTCAAAGATGTGCCCGGACCGGCGGTTTTCGACGACCACATCTGGCTCATCCGGGCGGGCGTCCCAACGATAGACATCATAGATTTTGACTATCCGGTTTGGCATACTCTCCAAGATGATGTTGACCATTGCAGCAAAGAGTCGCTCAAGGTCGTTGGGGATGTGCTTTACGTTCTTGCCTGCGAGGAGTAGTTGCAGGCCGTGGGCTATCTCCTCGGCCTATGAGCCTCGTAAGTTAGCATGTCTTTTTAGGAGGCGCAATGTTTTCGCCGAGAGACCTTTTTGAACTCGACAATTTCCAGCATCGAGCCCTTTTTGATGGCCTCAAGTTCGCATGGGAGGCCCTGCCCCTCATAGAGGGCTACATAAGATCGGTGATCAAACCAGCCATCCGCAGCCAAGTGATGGCTAACGTTACCTTGCTTGGAGAAGTCTTTATCGGAGAGGGCACGGTCGTGGAGCCCGGCGCATTCATAAGAGGTCCAACGATTATAGGCAAGAACTGTCAAATCCGCCAAAACGCATACATCCGCGGCTCGGTGATCGTGGGCGACGGCTGCGTGGTTGGGCATTCCACCGAGGTCAAGAACTCCGTATTCCTCAACGCATCCCACGCGCCTCACTTCAACTACGTCGGCGACAGCATTCTCGGAAACGAGGCGAACTTGGGCGCTGGAACAAAGCTCTCAAACTTCAAGATAACGACCGACAAGACGATCAAGATAAGGGCTGGTGAAAAAGTCTTCGACACAGGCCTCATCAAGTTCGGCGCCATTTTGGGCGATGGCGTCCAGACAGGCTGCAACGCGGTCTTAAGCCCCGGCACGGTCGTTGGGAGGCGTTCGCAGATATACGCTTGTGCCCTTGTGCGTGGCTTCGTGCCCGAAGATACAATCGTGAAGCTTCGGCAGAGCTTTGACCTGACTAAACTTGTCAACGCTGGCTAGATAGGGCATCGTTAAAGAGTTAGCTATGTTCTTGGCGGCGCTGATTTCGTCTGGACGGGAGATATGGCGCTGATTCAGATAGGGATTTGGGTGTGATGCTGTTAGTTGGTCTTACAGGTGGCTTTGGGAGCGGCAAGAGCACAGTCGCAACGATTCTTGCCGACATGGGTCTTCAGGTCGTAAGCGCAGACCGCCTGGCGAGGGAGGTCTGCGAGCCCGGCAAGCCTGCATTTCGTGAGATCGTCGAGACCTTCGGCGACGAAGTGGTTGCAGAGGATGGCAGTCTTGATAGAAAGCGGCTTGGCGATATTGTCTTCGCTGATTCGGCGTTGCTGGCACGGTTGAATAGTGTTGTTCATCCGCGAGTCATTGCCCGCGAAGGGGAACTCCTCAAGCAGATCGAGGAATCGAACCCCGACGCGATCGTGGTCCTCGACGTCCCGCTATTGATCGAGGTGGAGCGCCATCATCTAGTCGATTTCCTTGTCGTCGTCGATGCCCAAACCGAGCAGCGATTTGAGCGGCTTGAGAAGGAGTATGGCGACCTGAACCACGCCGCGGTCCAGTCCCGAATGAAGCATCAGATACCGCTCGAGGAGAAGGTCAAGATCGCTGATTTTGTCGTTGACAACAGCGGGACTCCGGAGTTGACGAGGAGGCAGACCGAAAAGCTCTTCGGCCTCCTAATTGACAAGCAGACTCGCCGATCTCTTTCTCTGTAATAGGCACATGTTAGCGTCGTGTTCCCCTGGTCGCTGGGTCACAATCGCCTGCGATGCTGCGTAGGGGCGGCTCACGAGCCGCCCGTACAGGACGGCACGCCGCCGCCAAAGGAATCCCTAGATGAAAACCATCTCTGACCCGGCCGCGATTGAGCCATATCTGACCGACGAGAGTAATGCCTTCAAGGCGCCGCTGATGAAGGTGTCCGAGGTTCTGCTGCCGGAGAGCGTCGATGACCTGGCCTCTATCCTCTCGTCCGCCAACTCCAGCAGGACCCCATGCACCATATCAGGCGCGGGAACTGGCATTACAGGCTCAAGGGTCCCAATGCAGGGCGGCTGCGTCATCTCCCTGGAACGTTCGCTGACGGCGAGCGTCCCGAGGGCGTGGAAGGCTGTCCCCCGCAACTTCCCGACCGGCAAGACAACGATCGCCATCTCCCCCGACGACCGGCGGGCAAGGGTGCCGCCCGGTTTGACGCTTGACATGTTGACGGAGATGCTGCCCGACGATCTCTTCTATCCACCCGACCCGACCGAATCGACCGCGCAGCTCGGCGGAACAGTCGCCACGAACGCCTCGGGCTCACGCACCTTCTACTATGGGCCGACCAGAGATTGGGTTTCTGGGCTGACGGTCGTTCTTGCCGACGGCGACACGCTAACCATCAAGCGCGGCGAAGCGTTCGCGGATGACGACGGCATCCTGCGCTTTGCGACCGACTCCGGCCAGCGCTACGAGGTGCCCATCCCGACCTACTCGCCCCCTCGGACGAAGAACGCTGCGGGGCTTTACGCCTCGCCCAGAATGGACCTGATAGACCTGTTCGTGGGCTGCGAGGGGATACTCGGCGTCTTCGCCGAGATCGAGATCAAGCTAGCCAAGAGGCCCGCTGAACTCATTGCTGACCTGGCGTTCTTTGAGAGCGAGCCGAATGCGCTAGCCTACGCCGACGATATTCGTGCCCTCCGCGAAAAGGGCATAATCGCCATCGAATACTTCGACGCGAGCTCGCTCGCCTTCATGCGAGATAAGAACCCCCGCATCAAGCAGAATCACTATGCCGCCGTCCTGGTCGAGGCGCTGGGCGATCGCGATGACACGGTCGATGCGATTCTCGAGGCTTGCGAACGATACAAGGCAGTTGACGACTGGTCTGGGCCGCCCGAGCAGTTCAACGAGTTTCGGCACTCGCTCCCAGAATCCGTGAATAGCTACTTGAAACAACGCCAAAGCCACAAGCTAGCAACGGACTTCGCGGTTCCTGCTAGCGGCTTCGGGGAGATGATGCAGTCCTATCGCCAGGCGGATGAGACGTTCAAGAAAGCATTCCCAAGGCCCGGCGTTCACACAGTCCTCTTTGGCCACCTCGGCGACTTTCACCTGCACTTCAACTTCATAACCCACACTGAGCCCGAGATGGCATTCTGCAAGCAGCTTTATTTGCCCCTGGCAAGACTAGCCGTCGCTCTCGGTGGGACAATCTCCGCTGAGCACGGCGTCGGCAAGAAAACGGTGGGGATTGCCGGGCGCGAGGTTCCCTACCTGGAGCTCATGTATGGCCGGGAAGGCCTCGAGCAGATAGCTGCTATCAAGCGCGCCCTCGACCCCAACCTCATCCTGAATATCGGCAACATGCTCTCGGACAGTTTCTTCTAGATTCGGACAGGCTGAGCCGGCATAAACTACCACCAACTCAGTCCGTTGTGACCTGCTATTTCTGAGTTCTGAAGCCTGCTTCACGCTCAAACAGCAGAGGTGCCCTCTTCTTAAAGTCATCCAAAGTGGGGAAATGCTTATCGACAGCGCTGAGGATTCTTTGTCGGTCTTTCCGGTTAAGTTCCTCGAAGTTCTCATGCACGGCCATACTTCGGAAGGGTAGCCGAGCCTTCTCAAACCTCAGACACGAGATCGTCACTAGCCGGGCCTTCGCCTCGTCCTTTACACCAAACAGATAAATGGGACGAGAATCCACAGCGAACTCATAATCTACCTCAAGCTCGTCGTGGTCAGGTATGGGGTATGATTTCTGTTGGCACGGATAGTGCGCCAGGGAGTCGTGTATGAACTCGCCCAACGATTCGTAGAAGAGACTTCGGACAATCTCCCGTCTAAGGATCTCGAGATTCGCTATCTTCGCAACCGCTTGCGCAAACTGCAGAATGGCAGGATATAGACTTTCGGGCCGAGTCTCGATGAAGAGATTACCATTGTCCTCAACAATACCATTCTCGGCGACGATCTGCCGGAATATCCGTTCCTTATTTGGCGTGTCGATCTCGAAGGAGTAGGAGAGACGCATCAACGTCATTGCGTGATCACAGATTCGAATTAAACCTGGTTCCTGTCCTTGCTGTAAGAAAATGTCCACCATATCCCCATCTTCATGGAACAGCGGGACAAGAAGCTGCATAACACCAGGCCGCTTCTCTTTGAGTTCTATATGACCATTGAACTGCTCTTTCAGGAGATTCAGATAAGGTCGCGGTTCAAGACGGTCAACGATACTTGGCATCAATGTTCCTCCTTCCCAAAATCGAGACTGGACTGACTCGGCGTTGGGAAATGGTCGCGGATATCAATCAGGTGGATTTCTCTGAAAAACTCCGACAAGGCCTCTTCATAAGATGCATAACGATCAGTCCTGACCGCAGACTGATCCTCCCTCGAGCCCGCAGATATGTTCCCGGCTTTCGCTTTATGAATGTGATAGCATTCATGCCAATGAGATGACATAGAATCGGATGCGAGCTCTCGATGCACATGAACGCCATTAAACCGTATAAGCCGTATCTTCTGGCGACCGTCGCTTGGCAGAAAGACTAATCCTATGCTGAAGTTCTCATTGAAGTCGATGTTCTGCCGCATGAAGATATGGAAATGATACCTTTCTTCGACAGATTCAACTGTCATCTCGTTTCTCAGAGAGCCCTGCACGTCGCTCATCTTCTTTCTCGGCGGTTGGATTACTCTCTTTTTGCAACGGATTAAATAATCTATCTCCCGATCGGTGTAATCCGATTCGTTATCAGCATCTGACGCACTGTTTGCGTCTTCATCCATCACTAGACGCCTCAGCTAGCTTTGATTTGGGAGATCATACACTCTTCAAAGAATAATCCAGCCACAATCCACTGGCAAGCAGGTCTAATCTCTGCGTCTGCCCGCCTCGTTCACACCAGCCGATCTGGCTCCTCACGCTCTTTATTCCCCCTTGTCGCTGGTCTGCGCGTATGCCTGGTGCCGGCGGGGTAGTCTATTCGGGCGCCTGCGAGCAGGTCCTCAATCGTGAAGAGCTGGATGCGGGGGTATTTTTTCTGAGAGACCGGGGACGTGTAGAACCCGGCGGCCGCAGCCTCCGCGCGCATCTGCTTCGTTGGCTGCTTCAAGGTGATATAGACGCCGATCTGCGCGTTCTCCCTGTCGAGGACGCCCACAAGGTCGCGAATATGCGATGGGCCAACGTGGCCGCTTTTCACCTGCACGACTATCTGCTTGGCGTTTGCGTTCGGGCCCTCGTCATAGAAATAGAGGCGCCCGTCAACGCCTCTGTCCGCTCCCTTCTTCTTCTCCCTCTGTTCGCTGGCGCCAGCAAGGCCCAGCGCCCACAGCTCGAACTTGTAGCGGTCTTCTTGAGCCAGTTCCTCCGCGTCAGGAACCGTCTTTGGCAGGCCGTCCACCTCGTATTCAACACCGGGTCCAAAGGCCTGCTGGAGCCGGCTTCTCACGGCGTTGATCGCAAGAGGCGTGATGTCGATACCAATCCAGTTCCTTCCGAGCCTCTCCGCTACAACGATCGCGGTCCCACAGCCGCAGAACGGGTCCAGCACCACGTCTCCAGGCTTGCTGCTCGCCTTGATGATGCGTTCAAGGAGCGCCTCAGGCTTCTGCGTCGGGTAGCCCAGCCGCTCTCTCGCTGACGGCGCAACAATTGGGATCAACCACACGTCGTCGGGGTGCTTGCCCTCTGGATGTAGCTTCTGAATACCAAAATCGTGCCCTTTTCTTACGTTGCCGATGTAATGCGCAAACCTCTCCTTTGTGGTTTGTGCATACTCATCCCTGACCGCGTCTGCATCGAAGAAGGAAGCGTCACCACGTGAATACATAAGAATGATGTCGTGTCTGCGCGCCCAACGAGCCTTCGACAGTCCGCCTCCCTTGTAATACCAGACGATCTCGTTCTGGAATGACCTGGTACCAAACACTGCGTCCATAAGAAGCTTCAGGTAGTGGCTCGCAGTGGGATCGCAGTGCAGATAGATCGAGCCGGTCGCTTTCAGGACGCGCTGAAGCGCAAGAAGCCGAGGCGCCATCATCGCCAGGTAGGACATCATGTCGCTCGTGCCAAGAAACTGCCGCAGAGCCTGCATCAGCCTTGAGACGTCATCCGGCCCGGAGACCACGATATCCTCGAAAGCCTCCGCCGCTGCCCGGTCCCAACTCCAGGTATCCTTGAACGCCTCAATCGGCTTTCTTTTCTGCGCCCCGTTCTTCTCCTTGAATATGACGTTGTAGGCCTTGTTGCTTTTGAACGGCGGATCGAGATAGATGAGGTCAACCGAGGCGTCCTTGATGTGCAGTCGGAGGACGTCTAGATTGTCGCCCAAGCAGAGCCAGTTCTCTGTCACCATTCCCTCCATCGATCCTAATACCATACTAACAATAACGCCTGACGCCGTCAACGTTTGCTGGCTTCGCTCGAACGGCCGGTATGCAAAGAACTCATCCCGATGTGTGTCGGGTGGCTTTATCCGATGCTCAATCTCTGGCATATTCTGCTCTGCGAATGAAGACGGCTGGGGTAGATTAAGGGTCGAATCGGGCGATGCACAAAGAATATCAGGTTTTACGTAATTATCTGCACGAAATCTGGGCTCAGGGGATCGATGTCGCGAGCGCCGAGATATTCTTTCTCTCGGACTTCCGCATCGACCTTTCGGAACACCCGCTCCATGAATCAATGGCCAAGAAACTGAGAAACATCGACAAATCCTGGCATCTTTCAGAATACGGCAACACCTCGGGCGACATCTTCGTGCGCGAGGCATTAACCAAGCTCGAGAATGCACGGCTCGAGACCAACCTCTACTCAATAGACGACGTGATGCTGACGCTCGGCGCGACTGGCGCCATCTCAATGATATACAAAGGTTTTTTGAAACGAGGGGCGCGAGTCCTCATGATTCCGCCGATTTATTATGTATTTGCTGGCGCGGCAGAACAGCTCGGGATAACCGTTGATATGATGAACGTGGCGCGCGACAACGACTTCTTGCCGACGATTGATGCCTTCGAGGCCGCCCTCAGCAGCCAGGATTACGACCTGGTGCTGATAACGAATCCTACCTATCCAATCGGGCGGGTGTATCAGCCGGACCTGCTCTTCGGCATCCTTGACTGCATCGCTGCGTACAATCGGCAGCGCCCCTGTCTGGCGATACTCGACGAGGTCTATGCGCAGATGGCATTCGACCTCGATAAGGTTCACTACGGGCCCCATCTGGCGGACTATGATTTCCTTATCAGGACCAACAGCATGTCGAAGTCGCTTGGGACCGCTGGGCTTCGGGTCGGTTATTTCTGCGCCCATCCGGAGCTTTGCAGGCGCGTTCACGAAGGGACTGGCTGGCGTGTGATGGATTTCTTGAACGACCTCGGCGATCTCGAGTATGGCACACCACCGCCCGTCTTCGGGCCATACATTGCCGCTGGCTGCGAGTTCTTCGGCCGAGTGGAAGCTGATGAGAACAGCCCGGAGGCCACGTTTTGGCGCCGTAACCTTGCGAGGTATTGGGACAAATACCAGGTTGCCAAGGCGATGATCGATGACGCGGGGCTGGACTACATCGAGCCGGAAACGGCTTTCAGCGTAATGGTGGAGCTGCGAGGGGCGAGAACGCCTGAGGATCAGTTCGAGATATTCAAGAGGCTCTTGGCGGCCAAGAGGGTCTATGCCTTGCCAGGCGCCTTATATCGAATGCCGGACGATGCACAGCCGGCGATGGTGCGAGTCTCCTTCGGACAGCCGGAGGCAATGCTTAGGGAGGGGCTGACCCGCGCTCTCGACTTCTGGCTCAAATGAGAGCTTCAAGCGAGAAGACACAGAAGACACAAAGGGAACCGGTGATATTCCCTGAAATAAGCAGCCGGTTTGGTCTTGCGAGAGCGACTGCGGCAACATCGCAGCCTGAGCGCTTTGTCTCCCCTTTTCTTCCTGCCTTTGTGGTTAGCAGAGAATTGCCGGTCCCGATTGTTCTTGATAGCATTGGGGTCAGGTCTAGGATCCCTGACTAGCAATCAAAGCGGTCCATGGGCAGTGTGACACGGACATGATGGGACTGAGCATATTCTTCGGCCTTGGATTACTGACATTGGGCGCCGAGCTTCTGGTCCGCGGGTCGTCGCGTTTGGCGCGGGCGCTAAAGCTCTCGCCGCTGATAATCGGCCTGACGGTCGTGGCCTTCGGGACGAGCGCTCCCGAGCTGGCCGTCAGTGTCAGAGCGGGTCTGGCAGGACAATCCGGCATCGCCCTCGGCAACGTCGTCGGAAGCAACATCTTCAACACTCTTCTTATCCTCGGACTCTCTGCTCTGATCATGCCGCTAAGGGTCTCGCAGCAGCTGGTGCGTCTTGACGTGCCGATCATGATAGCGGTCTCGGCGCTGGCCTGGGCCCTCGCGACCGATGGAACGATCAGTCGGCTGGAGGGGATGATGTTTCTGATAGGCATCATCGGTTACACATTCCTGCTGCTGCGCCTGGGAAAGAGAAACACCTCTTTTCCTGATAAGTCCGTCCCAGCTCAGGGCTCGAACCCCTTGGTTCAGGGGTCCAGGCACATGCTAATGCCGCTCGTGCTCGCTATCGTGGGATTGGCTCTCCTGGTCATCGGAGCCCGGTGGTTGGTGTCCGGGGCGATTGCCCTGGCGAGGTGCCTCGGAGTTAGCGAGCTGCTAATCGGACTAACCCTGGTCGCCGGAGGGACCTCACTGCCGGAGTTGGCGACGTCCTTGGTGGCCAGCATCCGTCGTGAAAGGGACATTGCTGTGGGAAACGTTGTGGGCAGCAACATCTTCAACATATTGGCAGTGCTGGGGGCCTCCGCCACAGTATCAGGAGGTGTGAACGTTGCCCCGGCAGCCTTGCACTTCGACGTTCCCGTTATGGTGGCGACGGCCCTGGTGTGCCTTCCCATATTCTTCACCGGCGCTCAGATAGCCCGTTGGGAAGGGGTTCTGTTTTTGGCGTATTACGCTGCATATCTCGCCTACCTGCTCATGGCGGCATCACACCATGAGTGCCTGCAGTTCTTCAGCAGCGTCATGTTGTGGTTCGTTCTGCCGGCGACCGTGTTCGGCATCGGGCTTTCCTTGCTCTACGCCACGCGGTCCAGGAAACAGGCTTGACATGAACCCTCCGAAGAGATTACAGGAGGGCGAGATGCCTTCAGACCCCGAGCTCCCCTTCCGGTCATCTACTGGGGCGTTCGCCTCGACGCTGGATTGTCCTAGCTCTGCTTGTGGATGGGGCCGTATACGACTTGGACTCTTGGCCCACCTCAACGTTTGGTTGCTCGAGGATGGCATTAAGCGCATAATCCTACAGGTAAACCACGAAGTTCACAAAGACACACGAAGACAGGAGATTTGTGCTCCTTCATGTTTTTCAGGATGGGTGAGCTTTGAAGTTGCGTTCTAGGATTAGGCTTGCGGCCGAGGTAATCAGTTCGCCGGCCTGGCTTCGCCGGATTAACTGGGACCCTGACCGGCTCGAGCGCTTTCGCGAATCGCGGCTGAGGGAAGTAGTGGCTTCGGCGTATCGAAACGTCCCGGCCTACCGCGACCTCATGGCTGGTGCCGGCGTTTCCCCCGACGATGTGCGGGGCTTCGACGACCTAGCCTCCCTGCCTCTCATAGACAAGAGATTCTTCCGCTCCCGTCCATTTGAGGAGCTCTACTCCAAAGCCAGCCTCGGGCCGCTCATGGCGAGGCGAACGAGTGGCTCAACCGGCGTCCCGCTGCTCTTCGTCCACTCGAGGCGCAATCGCTGGAAGCGGATAATTGTCGATCTTCGGGCGAATCTCCGCCTCGGCCTTCGGCCAAGCGACATTCACCTCGTCGTTGCGAGTCCCGAGGCGCAGAAACGTGGCCGGAACGTTTTGCAAAGGCTGGGATTCTTCCGGCGCGAGTATGTCTCCGCTGACGAGAGCAAGGAGACGATCGCCGCGCGCATCGAGGCATTGAACCCTCACCTCCTACAATGTTACCCAAGCCATCTCTTGCTGCTCGCTGAGATTGTGGACAGGCGCCGTCTGACAAACCTTCGGCGTATCATCTCGGCTGGCGAGGTTCTAACGGACGAGGCAAGGTCCCGGATTGAGGCCGCATTCGGCGCCGTGGTTACTAACTACTACGGGCTCAAGGAGCTCGGCATGGTCGCCTGGGAGTGCCTCGAGCGCAAGGGCATGCACGTCAACTGGGACCTCTATCACGTTGAGGAGCTGCCCGATTCGCACCAGCTGGCTATCACGCTCCTCGACGATGACGCAATGCCATTTATTAGGTACAACACGCTCGACAGGGGGCGCCTCGAGTTCGATCCGTGTGCCTGCGGGTGCTCGTTCCCGCGCATCGTTCAGGTGGAGGGTCGGTCGGACGACTGTATTGTAACATCCGACGGGAGGCGCATCCCGCCGCTTCAGGTCAACTTCGTTGATTTCACCGGACACACACAGGCCGGCGCCTACCAGGTGCGGCAGGAGCGTCCGGGACACATCCAAGTCCTTCTGGTTCCTACGGAGGCCTTTGACATGGAATCCTGCCAGAAGCGCATCCGGCGCGACATTGACGAGTTTCTTTGCCCGGAGATCACCTTCGAGATCAGGCTCGTCGAGTCAATCCCCCGTGAACGCTCTGGCAAGCTGCGCTCCGTGGTCTCGCTTGTGGACTCTGATAACGAGCACCGGTAGGATTCAGCTTTCTTCAAGAGCTTCCGTGCCTGTCCACGGTTGCAGGGAGCGGGACAGAAGTTGTGAGAGACTTCGGGCTGCGAGGATGATTGAGGCCGGGGTTGAATGACTAGACGGCTGGCAAGTATAATGCAGATATGACACTTGGCCATTGGGAGGTTGGGAAACGGAAACGTCAGAAGGTGTGATCGTGGAACGTGTGATAAGGGCTGCCCTTGTGTTGGCCTGCGGTGTGTGTTTGCTTTGTGTCTGCGATGTCTTAGGGGCAGAAAACGAGGCAGCGAGCGTGGCTACGGTTCTTGCCAGAGTGCAGGCGAGATATGCTGCAATCGAGCGGATGCAGGCCTCGTTCAATCAG
>DATLAJ010000031.1 GCA_035527515.1 bacterium | reverse complement strand
GTTTCTGGAGGGTTTGTGTGTGATTGCAAGGCTTGCTAAGAGAGCAACAAGCTCAAATGGCATCCGCTCCTTTATATCGATCGAGATCCCTTGGCCGATCAGGGAGCAGATGGTCCGCGTCCCGGAACTGCTCAAAAACGTCAGAGGCAAGTTCAACTGGTCTAGCACAAATAATCTACATATCACTCTCAAATTCCTCGGCGACTGCACTAGAGGGCGCCTCGAGTCGATCTCCAAGAGGCTTGCTGACATCGCCGCCAGGCACAAGCCGTTTGAGATGACTTTTAGCGGGGTTGGCGTGTTCCCCAGTCATGCCGCCCCGCGAATTGTCTGGGTGGGCGTTAAAGATGGGGTCGAGCAGCTCATCAATCTCTCCAAGGATGTGGCCGATTCGATGGAGGAGATCGGCTTCAAGAAGGAATCGCGCCCCTTCAGGCCTCATATCACGCTTGCCAGAATCAAGCACCTAACTTCGAGGGACGAGCTTAAGTCCGCAATTGAGGCTCTGCCCCAGGTTCAAATCGATAGCATGACCGCCGACCACATATTTCTGATGCGCAGTCAGCTCCGCGCAAAGGGGGCGATTTATACGGTGATAGAGCGGCTGTGCTTCTCAGGTGACCAGAGCGCTCCTGAGTCGCAGACCCCCAGCCCTGGCCAGGCCTAAAGCCGTATTCGGGTGCTCTCTCTGGGGCCACGCGATAACGCCCTTTCTGCCGACTCGCCAAAGCGCAGGGCGGGGCCGTCGCGCTGCGGAGCGTAGCATCTCGCGAGTCGCTGTCGTTGAAAACGCTGGCGGCTGGGACTATGTTATTTGACGCATCTTTTCTGGCGCCTGTAGCTCAGTAGGATAGAGCAACGGACTTCTAATCCGTAGGTCGTGCGTTCGAATCGCACCAGGCGCGCCACTCTATAGCCGCGGACTCGGCGATTGAGGCATCAAAACTGGCCTCATAGAAGAAGTGCCTGTTTACGCGGGTTCTTGCTGACGTGTCCACCAATAAACTGCACGCTTGCACATAAGCGGCTGAACGATGCCGCCAACGGGCTTAGTAAGAACCAAAGGCGAGCGATTGTGCGTAGTTCGCTCGGTTCCTTCGTGCCTGGGCAGTATTCGGTTCAGTAACATACTTCTCGAGGCGAGAGAGATTGACCGCTCTGATAATCACTTGGCCGCGCCCGCTGCCATCTATCGGGCTTCGGACCCAAATCCGCTGCTCCTGGCGGCCTTGAAGCGCGGAGAAAACGGTCGGTCGGAACTCGACCTTGGCCTGGTGCTCTAGACTCCTGCTCTCTGGACGAACTCCCTATTCCTTCCCAAGGGACTCACGAATCGCCGTCAGTTCAGAGGGCGTGATCGACCATATGTCCGAGGCTAGCTGGTCGATCTTCAGCTCGAGGTCGTTGAGGCTCCCCTGGTGACCACAGCTGGCAGCATTGTGACATTCGGTGCTCAGTCGGGACAGCTCCAAATGCGACTCCTCACTCTCATCGAAGTGTGGTGTTTTTATGAAATCGAGGACTTTGGGAGATGCCAAGCCCCCCCCACCGCCGGGATTGAAAGCTCGGATGCAGAGGTCGACAGGGCTGCTGCCGAAAAGAGCACTGAAATAATGTGCCTCAGTCTCATCGTCAAACGCTGCGAGCGCGAGGTTGTGCTCTGGCACAACGATCCTGCCGTTTTCTTTGCCCACCACCGTGGATCTCACTCCGATAGATATCCATGCCCACACGACCTTCCACGGAGCCATTGTGTAGGGACCGACAGCGAACATTGAATAGAACGGTCCCGTTTCCATCAGACGCCGCACGGAACTACTTGCCCGACCCCACAGAGTTCCTCGTTTTGACTCCTTCCGGTCTCCCTCAAATCGCTTCAGGTAGGCAAATGTCTTGGGGTAATCCTGCTTCATCTTCGATTCGGGGATGCCGATGCGAGTCTCGGGATCCTGGGCAAGGATGATGTGACAGGACGGCTGGGCTCGCCAACGACGGACATCTCTGCCGCGCAAAAGCGGATAAACAAGGTTGGGCTCGATCACGGTCTGAACGCGTTCGACCTTGATCTTGCCGACATTGTGCAGATTCTCGACCAGCAGATTGCCATCCGGCAGCGTCTCAAGGATACGGATCCAGTAGCATCCGTTCAGGCCACCGGTGTTGACGCCTTCGTATGCCCTATAATCGCTTTGACCGATCACTTTCAGCAGGCCAGGCAGCGCGTTCTCCGGGGCCGTCAACCACGGCGAGGACAGGTTCTGGGATTGCACGGGATTTGCGGATAAGGTGGCCTGCTCGGTCATGGCTAAGACCGCCGACAGCGGCTCGTCCTGATTGATGCGGGACGGGCCAGACCAGGTCACGTATGGGACCGGATAATCGAAGCCCTTACTTTGTTTCTCACAGACAAAAACGGCCGCCCGGTTTGTCGCTCCCTCGAAGAGCTGCATTGCGCTCATGTTATGAACTATGACTGGCTTCAAGAATACCGTCCTCTTGCTCTTCTTCCCCTCTGTCAGGGGCCCCACTCCAAAGCCCAGGTTCCTGAAACCATCTCCGGCCCCCTTAGTCTTGAATACGCTTTGCGTAATCACAAAGCCGAGCCTCCCTCCCACCGGAAGGTAGTTGTCCACAGCGGTATAAACAAAAAGCATGGAAAGGTCTTTCTTTCCGCCGCCAAGCCTGCCCTCGCCGCCCGAGAGCGAGAATAACCCGTATCGCTCCCATAGCGGCTTCATTGAGTCCCGGTAATCTTCTGGGAGGTTCTCCCAGTTGACCCAGGGTGGATTGCCGGCGACATAATCGACTTTCTCGATGAATAGCGGAGCGAATGCGTTCTTGATGATCCGTGCCCAGATGCCGTTCTGATTGCCAGCGTCCAGCTCGCGCAGCCTCTCATAAAGCTTCTCATGATAGGCCCTTTCCTGGACCGAAAGGCCATCAGCCTCGCATCGTGCGATGAACTCGTCAGTGCTGTATCTGTCGCGGACACATGTATTTAGAGCTTCAGCATACTTAGCGATTCTCTGCTGGTCCTGAGTAACCTCGGTAGGAATAAGGAACGTGCCAGCACTCGTCTTGAGCTCCCTGATATTCCTCGTATCCCTTGCGAACACACCTCCGTATTCCGATGGCGTCATGATCGAGTCGCAAAGATAGACCGGCAGCTCAATCCCGCCGCCGTGCCGGAGCAGGTCACGTATCGCTAGGAGGTAGTTCGTGCGCGAGGCCATGACGGCCAACGGGTTAAGGTCGAAGCCGATCACGTTACGCAGAATCTTCTTGAGAAGGTCATCTTCCTGAAAGCCGCATTCGTGCCGGTGTTCGTCAAACCAGGCCTTGACGCGGTTTATCGCCATGACAAGGAATGTGCCGGAACCGCAGGCGGGGTCGAGCACTCGCTTATCCGGATTCCCGTCGTAGCCGAGCTCGTTTAGCGTCAATTCTGCGAGCCAATCAGGTGTGTAATACTCGCCGAGGTCGTGCCGGACGCTCTTTGGGAAGAGCCTCTGGTAGAGCTTTTTCAATAGGTCGCGGGACTCTCTCGGCTCAACGCTGAGTGTGTTAGGGTCGTAGTCATCTAAGGTCTCGACCATCCTTCTGATTGTGCGCTCCAGCCGCTCATTCCAGGCGTCGATATACCAAGAGAAGAGGTCGCCCTCGAGGAAGTTGCGGATGCCCAACTTCGACCAGATGCCGCCTCGCTCTAATTCCTGTAACTCGAGCCGCAGCTTCTCCGATGTGGGTGCATCGACCAATCTCTTGAGCGGAGACATTCTCAACGGCGAGAACGAGGAGACGGTCTCGGCTGCGAGGAGCTTAATCAGAATCGCGTAGTAGGTATGAACGGCAAACAGGAGTTCCGCGGGGCTTGCGTTCGGGATGAGGTAATGGTTGCCAAGCTTGTCTATCCTTGAACTCCTGCCGTGAATATCATAACCACAGACCTCGCCGAATAGAATCTGCCACTGCTTGAAGAAGGTCTGCGCCTTAGTACCATTTGCCTTCGAGATGACCTCATAGATGCTGTGAATGCCGTCCTCGGCGAGCGTGCTTCCCTCGGCAAAATGGGCGCTGAGATTGTCAGGCGTGAAGGAATGTCCCCGAGCGCCCAACGAGACAAGCGCTCGCAGAAGCCTTTCAGCGACATACGCTGTGATGGGATGGGCCTCGGGAGGGTCAAATTGGTTCCCCAAACGCTTGACGAAAACCATGTAGTTCCCGTCGCACCCTACCCCCAGGATGCGCTCCATACCTACGTGCTCAACACGTTGAAGGTCTGTGAAGCGCTTCTGGATCTGGGTGACTACCGCCTTGACGCCGGGCGCATTGGGGTCTTCGCTGAGCTTGCCTGCCCCCTTGGGATGCTTGTATTCAATGACGACGCCGCCATATTTCGAATCGATTCGTCCGCCTGCAAGGCCATACTCGTGCCGCCCGCGTATATCCAGGTTGGCCTTCTCAATAAAGTCGTCGATGAGCTTGTTACACTCGTGCCGAGCATCCTCTTCGGTCTTGGCATAACGAGCGATCTCTGGCATCTTAGCGGCCATCATCGCGGCGTGATCCCGAATCAGCGCCTCAAGGTTCTGTTCCATCCCGTGCTGTCCCTTGCAGCATTACGCCTGTTCAACCCATCAGAGAATAGCGTCACGATAAGAAGCGTCAGTTATCGACAGAAGATACTGTAACATGCGAAGCTCGTAAAGGGAGCTTGGCCGGAGGCCGCTTCGCAGGAGCTTCTAAGCCACGACGTGCCGAGGTCAATGAGACCGATGCGAAGAAGTCGCCGTCCGCCACGCGACTGGTTCAACGCGCCTCGCCCTGTTTGCTGAGATATTGCTCAACCAACAGATTATGAGAATTCTTCAACTCAAATCCACTTGCGCTGCTGTCGAATCAGATCGGAAAGGATGTGCCTCACATAGCGCTTATCTCGCTTGTCAAACAGGCATTTGCGGATCGCTGTCGCCAATCCACGCGGGCGATCGAGCTCACCAAGCAAAACAAGACCTGCATCGCTCGCAACCCGAGCTCTGTTGAACTGAACCCGGACACGCTTTCTCCGTTTGACCTCTGGCCGGCGGTCATTAGTGAAGCTGGTTTCCTGGCCCGGGGAAGTACCTACTTCACCCAGTCCTTGATAGTGCCGTAGCCGTCCCAGACGACCTCGCCTGTGTCGGCGTGGACGCACTGGATGGCTTTTCTGGGACAGTGGCCCACACACCAGCCGCAGCCGAAGCAGTGCTCTCGCTTGACCTCGGGAATGCCAGCCCCTTTGTTGCGCGTGATCGCGCCATAGGGGCACAACTTCTCGCAGACGCCGCACATATTGCACTTGTCGGCGTCGAACTCGGGGATGATCGGGGTCAATTCAGCCATAGGGTTCTCTCTGTTCCACTCCCTGAGGTAGCGGAAATCCTTGACGACGCAGCCCTGGAAATCCTCAATTGATCCATAGCCCTTCTTGTCCATGAACTTGCCAAGGCCTTTGACGCACTCCTTCAGGACGCCGACGCCCCGTGAGTAGATGGAGGAGCAAAGACCGGCGAGGCCGCAGCCGGCCATCAGGTAGCGGACACAATCGTCATAAGTGAATGAGCCGCCGCCGCCGAGAACGGGGATGTCCACCGTCGCCGTGATCTCCATCACCTTCGCCAGCGAGAAGAGCTGCCAGGGCCGCCCGATGAGGCCCCCCATCGACGATGGCACGCCGAAGAATGTCCCCGTCTCGTGGTCGATCCAGCAGCCGTAGAACGCGTTGTTGGCCGAGATTGCGGCCGCGCCCGCCTTCTCAACCGCAAGCGCCACCCCGGCCATGTTCACGCACTGCGGCGTCATCTTGAACATGATAGGGATATCGACCGCCTCAACGCACGCCTTCGTAACCTTGTAGGCCGTGTCCGGGTCCATCGCAAGCGGCGCCCCCACGGCCTTCTGCGCAGCCACCGCGCCGAACGTCGCATGCGGCCCGCCAGTGTCGAGCTCGACCATCTTGACCCCCGCTGCCTCCATGTCCTTCAAAAACGGTATCCAGGTCTCAGGGTCCGCCCCTATGCCCGAGCAGGAGCCTATGAACAGCACATCATGCGCCTCGCACGTCTTGAGGCATTTGGGGAGCTCCTCCTCAAGCCACTTCGGATACGGCATGTTGTGAAACATCTGGCTGCAAACCCACGCATCCTTCAAATCGCTCCCAAATCGCCTCAGCGAGTAGAAATACGGCCTCGGCCAGCGATGAGGCCCATCGATCTCGTGCACCGTCTTGCCGATGATCCAGCCAATGCCCTGATCCACGCAGCGCCTCAGCAGCCGCTCGTGCCCCCCAAAGTCGCACGACGTTACCCCAATCGGGTTCTTAACCCCAATACCACAGAACTCAGTGCGCAAATCCGGCATGTATCTTCTCCTTTTAGCGTCCCTATTCCCTACTTCGCGCCCTACTACAACTCAAGGGAGCGGGTAGTGGTAGCTCCTTCGTGTGTCTTCGTGAACTTCGTGGACGCAAATCTATCAATAAAAGTGATCCACGAAGCGATATTGGCGGCAGTATGTTACATCATTCGGCCTACGGTTGTTTTCAGGCCAAGACCATCAATAATCGCAACCGCCTTTGCCAGGTCGGCCTCCATGGGCAGGCGATACCTGTCGAATGGCGGTTTCAGGCCGAGGGAGCGGTACTTGTCGGCGCCGAGGGCGTGCATGGGGTTTATATCGATGTGTTCGACGCCGAGGGAGAGGGCGAGCTTGGCAGTGGCGGCGATGTTGTCCTCAGAGTCGTTGAAGCCGGGGATGAGGGGGAAGGAGATGCGCACCGCGGTCACTTCGGACATCAAGGCTGCGTTCTCGAGGACCAACTTGTTGTCAACGCCGGCGCCGATCTTGTGCATCTCGGGGTCAATATGTTTGATGTCCAGCAGGACTAAGTCGGTGTATTTCATCGCCTCCTCGACGACCTTAGGCGGAGCAAAGCCGGACGTGTCGAGCACGGTTGAGATGCCCCGATTGTGGCAAGCTTTGAGCAATGCTATGCAGAATTCCGGCTGGAAGAGCGGCTCGCCGCCGGTCAGCGTCAGGCCCCCGTCGTCGCCGTAGAACGGCAGGTCCTTCTCTATCTCGAGCATCAGTCGCTCAACGGTTATCGCCTCGCCCACTGGACGCAGCGCACCGTTGAGGCATTCATCGGCGCACGCCATGCAAAGCGTGCACATCTTTCGGATTATTCTGTTGTTCACGTCGGCCGCAACCGCTCCCTCGGCGCACACCTTCAAGCATGCGCCGCATTCCTTGCAGCGGCTGGCGATGAAGTATAGCTGCGGTTTGGGGTCGATGGTCTCCGGGTTCGAGCACCAATCGCAGCGCAGCGGACAGCCCTTCAGGAAGACCGACGTCCGAATGCCAGGGCCGTCATGCGTCGCGAAGCGCTTTATCTCCGTGATGATGCCTTTTGTCGTCAACGGTGTCCTCCGTAGGGGCGATTCACGAATCGCCCTCGTCTGACATGACCGAACAATATCAAGGGTACGGCAAGCAGCACCCCTACGCGCCGAGGCCTAGCCTGTGTCACCGCAATCTGTGTAATCTGCGTAATCTGTGGAAAAAACCCTAAGCGGGCGTATGCAATACGCCCCTACGCGCCGTATATGAGCTTTGCTGGGACCTCTTTGGCCATGACGTTTATGTCCGCCTCGCTCACGCCCTGGGCCAGGAGCGTTTTTATGAACATCTTCCAGCCGGGCACGGGCTTGTTCCCGGGCTGGCCGGCGTCCGTGATGAGCACCAACTGTCCGGGGCCCCTCTCCTTGATCAGCTCTTTGATTAGCGCAAACGAGTAGTCAAACGCGATGACCCAATCCTGCATCCCCGGCCAGGGTATGCAAGAGCACTCGGCGAACTCGAGGTAGCCGCCGAGGTCGATCATCTCCTTCGCCTCGTCAGGATTGAGAATCGTCATCTCCTGGGTTACATGGTCCAACAAGACCTTCACATCCATGCCCATTTTCTTGACGTACTTTAGGACGGCCGCCTTCTCCTCGTTGGAGACGTGGCACGTTGATAGCACGACCCGCTCGCCCTTGGAGTTGCCGTTGTACTCGGCCATCACATCGAGTATCTGCTTCATCTCAGGCGTGAGCTCATCGGTCCCATCGGTAACCGAAATGCCGCCCTCAAGCCCCATCGCCTCCCGCTGATGTCTGGCGTCGAGCGACGGCAGCCACACCTCCTTGCACCTTCCATAGCCGAGGCACGTCTTGACCGCTTTGGCGTTCATGCCGCCGATGGTCTCGTTCAGGACGATCCCGCCATACACCTCGACGGGCGTGTATTCGACGCCCGCCTCCGCGCAATCCGAGGCCAGCCGGCCAAGGAAGTCCTGGATGATCTCCGCGCAGTTGCTCGTCATCGTATTGTGGTCCTTGAAAACCAGCGCCTTCATTCCCGCCTCGCTCGCCTCCAAACAGGTCTCGACCATCGTCGGCCTGCCCGGGAGCCAGCCGCCAAGAGGCGCCCCGTGAACGTGCACGTCGATGACGCCCTTGAGCAGCTCATCCACCTTTGCGGGGTCGACCGGCTCGCCGGGGTTGAAGTAGATATAGGGCCATGCTGGATGTGTCCTCTTCTTGAGCTCCTCCTCCGAAATCACCCTACCAAACGGCCTCTTCGCCCATTCCTGGCTCGCTTTGCTCATCATTCGCCTCCCTTTGCATCGCATTTGAACGTTGTCATTGTCCTACCACAGAGACACAGAGTTCCACAGAGAAAAGGGAAATTGGCCTTATCTACTCTTCTCTGTGCTCTCTGTGGCTCTGTGGTGAGAATCCTCACTCGGCGGGAAGGCCGATCAGGCGGCCCAGCTTCCGATAAACCCACGGCGATGGTGAATCGATTCTGCACACTTGCTGCCACTTCTCCCTGAGGCCATTGAAATCATCCTTCCGCCACATTGCGCCTATGAATAGACCGATGCTGTCGGCATACTCGCCAATCGCCTGCCCACCAACCACTATTCCGCCTTTGAGGATGATTCTCAAGTAGTCATCACCGCTTTCGCGCTCAAGGAACTCTACATCCCCTTCGTCGCACACGGTCTGCATGGTCTTGCCGAACGTTACCGCATGGGTGTCGAAGAAGTGCGCCCTGGCGAATGAGTGTGCCCCCAAGTAGCTCGCGTTCTCGCCCAGTATATTCTTGGTGACAATGTGGGCCTGCTCGATTGCATTGTGCTTCAGCTGGGATATGCAGCGCTCGCCGGTAAGGGCGTCCAGGGCCTCAACACAATCCCCGCACGCGTAGATGCCCTTCACATTGGTCCCCATCGTCTCATCCACGATGATACCTCGGTTGACCGTGATGCCCGCTGTCTCCCCGAGCTCTTTCTGAGGCGCCACCCCGGTGGCCAAGACGACCGTGTCACACGGGATTCGGCGCTTGTCAGTAACAACCCCTTTTACACCATCATCGCCCTCTATGCGCTGCACCCTCTCGCCAGTCAGAACGTCAATGCCGTAGCCTCTCAGCGCGCCCTCAAGCTGCCTTGCGACCGGCTCATCGAACATCGTCGGCAACATCCAGTCGAGCAACTCGATGATGGTTACCTCACAGCCCCGTTTCCTCAGCGCCTCAGCCGCCTCAACCCCGATGGCGCCCGAACCTATGACGACGGCCGCGCTCCCTCTGTGCCCAAACAGTTTGTCCGCCTCGGTAAGCTCCTTGCAGCTGAAAACGCCCCGCTTGTCCATGCCGGCGATGCGTGGGCTGACGAGGCGCCCCCCGTGGGCCAGCACCAGCTTGTCGTAGCGGTACTCATCTCCACTCTTAGTTACAACGCATTTGGCCTCGGGATCGACGCCGACCGCCTTGTTCTCAAGAACAATCTGGATACTGCTCTGCTCATAGTCATTCAGGGCACGTCTGAAGACCGCCTCCCTCGGGACATCCCCTCCGACGAAGTAGGGCAGCGAACACGGATCGTACTCGGGCCATTCCTCCGCGGAGATGATCGTTATCTCGCAGCGTGCGCCAAGCTCCCGCAGGCCAAAGGCTACCTCATTCCCAGCTATTCCGTTACCAACAACAAGTATCTTCATCGTGTGTTCATGCCTTCGGTGATCAATCTCCACAGCTTGCAGGGCTTCGCCGCGTCGCAGACTCCGGCGAACGGCGAGGCGAACGTATCTGGCCCTCTGCGGTTGTAGTATCCAAAACAGCAGAAGAGTTGTCCATATAAATTAGCCCTGACTACTCAATTAGGATAGACTGTGTTGCTGTAACTCTCACGAAACCGTGGTTGCATTTCGTATTCATGGACGAACCTTCGGCTCGGTCTTTTCACTTAACACAACAGGCTATCCTAGTATAATAGGTGATTGTGGATCGCCAGGTCCTGTTAGCTCGAAACTATCAAGGTTGGGAAACTGGCGGTTCAGCGTCGAGCATCTGTGGATTGTGCAACGGAGGAGAGCGTGGCTGAGGGATCAACCATTAGTAAAAGGGAGATCGAAGGAGCGCCTTCGACGCCCAGGGTCGAGAAGAGGTACAAGCTGCTGCTTCAACACGAGCCGTTCATCGATTCTGAGAGGGCCGCACTGTTCACCGACTATATGAAGCAGCATTGGACGGCGCCTCGTTATCTCAGGGCCGGCGGCGCGCTGAAGCATGTGCTCTCCAACCTCACGCCGAGAATCTGGGACGAGGAGTTGATAGTGGGCGCCGTCTCCCGCCATTTCAAGGGGACCCAGGTGTATCCCGAATACGAGACTTGGATGTTGGAGGGATTCAAGAGAATAACGCGCGAGGAGGAGCGCTACATTGATGGCACGCTCCAGAAGGGCAAGGGTGATCGGCTGGGTATCTATCTCATCAGCCCCGAAGATAAGGAGAGGATACTGGACGTTGCCAAGTTTTGGGAGGGGAAGGACTGGAGGACCCTCGCCGAGAACTGCCTCAGGGAGACCAAGGAGGATTTCAACCTCGTTGAGAAGTGGATGCAGCAGCTTGTCTTCCTTCGATTTATGTTTGACGTTCCCGAGGGTCGGGTCATAGTCGATTACCAGAAGGTCATCGATGAGGGCATTGAAGGCTTGATTGCTCGCATCAACGCCAAACTCGCTGGCATAAGCGAACTTAACTCAAAGGAGAAGTTCGACAGATACAGCTTCTATAAAGGCGTGAAGCTCGCGCTTCAGGGTGTTATCAACTTCGCGGAGAACTACGCGAAGGAGGCGGAGCGTCAGGCCGGTGGTTGTGGGGAAGCGAGGCGCAAGGAGGAGCTGCTTGAGATCGCACGGGTCTGCCGCAAGGTCCCGCGAAAGCCGGCGGACACATTTCGCGAGGCGATGCAGTCGTTTTGGTTCGCGCACGTGTGCCTCTTCATCGAGCTCAACGGCCGGGGCATCTCTCCTGGCCGATTTGACCAGTATATGTATCGGCCGTTCAAAAGCGATATCGATGCCGGTGCCATGACCGAGGAAGGGGCTCTGGAACTTCTGGAGCTCATGCGGATCAAGTGCGCCGAGGTCACGCGGGCGCACGCCACCTTCACCGAATCCTACCTGGGCGGCAGCGTGTATCAGAATCTTACCTTAGGAGGTGTGAACAGCGACGGAAAGCCGTGCAGTAATGAGCTCTCCAATCTCGTTCTGAAGGCGGGCATCAACGTCAAGACGTGGCAGCCAACCATCTCCGTCCGGTGGTGTGAGAACATGAGCCACGATTTCAAGCTCAATGTTGTCGATTGCATCAAGGCGGGCTCCGGATACCCGGCGCTCTTCAACGACAAGATCGCGACCGAGCGCTTCGTGAACGTGACCGGCGCAAGCCTCGGGGACGCGAGGGACTGGGCCCCGTGTGGGTGCGTTGACATGCAGATTTGCGGCAAGCGCATGCCCATGTATGCGGTTCCGCATACGAACAGCCTCAAGCTCTTCGAGTTGGTGCTCAATGGCGGGGTGAATCCTGTGACGGGGGACAAGCTCGTTGACGTGAAACTCGACGTCGAGAAAGCGAGCTACGAGGAGATTGTCGAGGAGTACAAACGCGTTACGGAAGTCGTCGTTCGCCGGGAGGAGGACTACTGGAACACAATCATGCTCATGCACAACGACATCGGCCTCGTTCATCCTTTCATGACGGCGCTTCTCGATGACTGCATCGACAGGGGCCTCGACGCCTACGAGGGTGGGTGCCGATACAGCGATCCGGCCTACGTGATCTCCTGCGGCATGGTGAACGTGGCCAATAGTTTGGCGGCGATCAAGAAGTACGTTTTTGACGACAAGACCGTTATTATGAAAGAGATCAAACAGGCGATCAGGGACAACTTCGTGGGTCATGAAAGGCTGAGGAAGATGCTTCAGGACGCGCCGAAGTTCGGCAATGACGATGACTATGTGGATGCTATCGCCGTGGACCTCTACCACGCGTGGTCGCAGTGCGCGCAGCAGGTCAAGAACTGGGTCGGGGAGCCCTGGCGTCCCAGCACGTTGTCGGTGACCACCCAGGTGCTGCACGGTAAGGCGTGCGGGGCCAGCCCGGATGGGCGGTTGGCCGGCGAATCACTTGCCGATGCGGCGCTTTCGGCCTTCCCCGGAACCGACGTCAATGGCCCGACCAGCCTCATCAAGTCCGCCTCGAAGGTCAACGCCCAGGAGCTACAGGCGACGCTGTTCAACATGAAGTTCCATCCGGCCGCCATCGAGGGCAAGAAGGGCGCGGAGAAGTTCATCAAACTCAATGAGACATACTTCAGACTCGGCGGCTATCACGTGCAGTACAACATCGTTGATACGAACATGCTCATCGATGCCCAGAAGAATCCTGAGCGATACGCGGACCTTATGGTGAGAGTCGCCGGGTTCACGGCCAGGTTCATTGATCTTGGCCCCGATGTGCAGCGGCAGATAATAGAACGAACGCAATTCGGCGAATCGGAGATTTGATAAGAGGTTTTCACCACAGAGACACAGAGAGCACAGAGGAAAGGTAGATAAGGTCAATTCATCTCTGTGGAACTCTGTGTTTCTGTGGTTGAATAATCAAATGAATAGGGGAGTGACGCAATGCCACAAGCGACAGGAGTGAAGATCATTGTTGTTGACCCTGACAGGTGCACGGGCTGCCACAGCTGCGAGATGGCGTGCTCCATCAAGCATTTCGGCTTCTGCGGCTCGAACTACTCGCGCATCAGGGTTCAGGAGTTCAGGGAGGTCAACACGTTCATCCCAGTGATGTGCCAGGCGTGCGTGGAGGCGATCTGCGTCAAGGTCTGTCCGATGAATGCCCGTGTCAGGTTGGGAAATGGCGCGGTGGTCACTGACGAGGACAAGTGCATTGGCTGCAAGGCGTGTATCCACGCCTGCCCGTTTGGCGCGGCGGTTGTGAATCCAGACACCGGAAAGACCATGAGCTGCGACCTGTGCGAGGACGACGAGCTCGGCCCCTGGTGCGTGAAAGCCTGCACGATGCAGGAGGCGCTGAAATACATGGACGCCAGCGACGCCGCCAAGGCAAGAGGCCGGGACTGGGCCAAGAGCCTGAAGAAAGATTACGAAGTGCCAACTACCAAGGAAGAAGAGTTTGGCTTCAGCTTCAACATTGAATAATCCTGACGTATCAAAAATGGTTTGCTTTTGTCGCATGAATCTAAATGTCCTCAATTCCCTGAAGGGGAATGACAACAGTAGCCGTGGGTGGAACCCACGGGCAATGCAGCCAAAACAACCCACCGACCCTGAAGGGGTCGAACAATCAATTCGGTGCTATGAAGACATGGCAGGTGGCGCTAACCCGCCGATTCAGAACTAGGGAGAAACAATATGCACGGATATATGGGTCAACGATTGAGGTTTGATCTGACCGATAGGACCTACGAGATTGAGAAGCTGTCCGCCGATTACTGCAAGAAGTGGATAGGCGGTCGGGGCATGAACTCGGATGTAGTATATCACGAGACGCGGCAGGGCATGGACCCGTTCGACCCCGCCAGCCCGCTCTGCTTCGGGGCCGGGCCGCTTGTGGGGAGCTTTGCCCCGCTGTCGGGCAGGACGACCATCAGCGCTCGCTCGCCGATGACCTGCTCAAAAATCGGGACGAACCATCATGGGCACGGCGATACCAACATGGGTGGCTCGTTCGGGCCAAAGATGAAATATGCCGGCTACGACCAGCTCATCATCAAGGGCAAGGCCGATAAGCCGATCTGGGTCTTCATTGATGGGGACAAGATCGAGTTCCGCGACGCGAGCCATCTCTGGGGTCTCGGGACCAAGAAGGCCACAATCAAGATACTCGAGGAGCTCGGCGACCCCGACATCAACGTCGCTGTCATCGGGCCGGCCGGCGAGAAGCTCGTTCGGTTCGCCTGCATAATGAGCTCCTTTAGCGCCTCTGGCGGGCGGACAGGAATGGGCGCCGTGATGGGCGCGAAAAACCTGAAGGCGATCGCCGTCAGGGGAAGGAGACCCGTCACTATTGCCGACCCCGAGGGATTCATGAAGGCGGCATGGGAGCTAAGAGGCAAAATCCACACCTCAGCCTCCGCGATTCGGCGTCGGGCGGAGGGCTCACTCGACCTGTTCGACGTCGGCAACGCTATCGGCATCAACGCGCACAAGAACTGCTCCACGGGCTACATGAAGGACATTGAGACGCTCTATGGCGGGGTACAGTGGGCGAACCAGTTCCTGTTCAGAAGGAAGGGCTGCTGGTCCTGCCCAGTAAGCTGCGGCAGATACACATACATCAAAGAAGGGGAATACGCGGGGTTCCATGCCGGCGGCCCTGAGATGGAGAGCCTCTGCAACCTCGGCCCGAGAATCGACTCCGCCGACTTGCCCGGCGTAACGGTCATGTGCGGCATCGTGAACGAGCTGGGCATGGACAGCATCTCGGCCGGCGCGGCGCTTTCGTGGACGATGGAGGCGTTCGAGAAGGGCTATATAACGGAAAAGGACACCGGCGGCGTCAGGCTCGAATGGGGCGATGTAGAGACCTCGATGAAGGTGCTCAACATGATCGCCGAGAGAGAAGGCTTCGGCGACCTGCTGGCCGAAGGCAACGTCCGCGTGGCGGAGAAGCTCGGCGTCGGCATGGACATCGTGCCTCATTGCCGAGGCCTGGAGCATATCAGCGTTGATCCCCGCATCGCGCTGGGGTTCAGCCTCGGCTACGCCATGTCCACGCGAGGCTCCGACCACCTCAAGAACTACTCCTGCCTCGAGTTCCCGGGCTGCGCCAAGAGCCGCGCGTATCAGATCGAGGAGATATTCGATAAGAAGCTCGCCAAGAAGTTCTGGGAGGACTTCCCGTCCGAGATGACCAAAATCGACACTAAGCCTATGCTCTGCACCTGGTCGGAGCGGAACAAGTGCGTGGCGGACGCGGTCGGCTGCTGCTGCCAGGCCATCGGCTCCTGGGGCGGGGCGGGTAACTGGCAGGAGGCATACGCGCCTCTTCTGAGGCTGGCGACCGGCCTCGCATTCCCTGACGATGAGATTTTCCTCGCGGCGGAGCGGATCATCGCCGCGGAGCGGGCGCATTGGCTCAGGGACGGCAGCGCCAAGCAGGACGACACGCACATTGACCGCTACTTTGACGAGCCCGTCGTTGATGGTCCCCACAAGGGCCTCAAACTCGACCGGAAAGAATGGGCGTGGGCCCAAAAGGAATACTACAAGCTCCACGGCTGGGACGAAGACGGCTTCATCACGCCTGAAAAGGCCAAACAACTAGACCTCCCCGAGATAATCCCCGACATGCGATCCGGCAAGGAAATATATGAGAACTGGATGGCGAAGATCGCGGAGGGCAAGATCGAATAACCGCCTAATGAAGAGGCGCAGAACCGGGATGAACAGCGAGGAGATACGGAGCCTCTGAAGCCTCGTTAAGTTGCGTGTGTAAAGTTCTGCAATTTGGTATTTGTCGTGGTTCTCTATGGTCTTAATCGTCGTGTTGACGATGGTTCACGTCATGCGGTTTTTCTCAATACCTCCTT
>DATLAJ010000030.1 GCA_035527515.1 bacterium | reverse complement strand
AGAGCACGTTGTAGTTCTGGTCGCTCTTGAAAGGAGGATCGAGATAGACCAGGTCAACCGACACATCCTTGACGTGCAACCTTAGAACCTCAAGGTTGTCGCCATAGTAGAGTGTATTTCGCTCTTTCATTGTCCCCGCTCGATCCTCGCAGCTCGATTTACGGTGAGAGAATAACTACTCTTCGCTGCTTTTTGAAGCCTGGTTGGATTCACTTCTGCCGGCTGCATTGTATTGCCTGATATCGAGTCTAGCTCACCGACAACATCATACTGGCGGGTGATTATCTCACCAAACGTCCGCTCAAATCGAGATATCGAAAGCGTTATAGCCGGTTGGGCCGCGTCAATGCCAATCCAGCGGCGATTGAGGCGCTGGGCAACGGCGATGGTCGTGCCGCATCCGCAGAACGGATCGAGAACGAGGTCGCCCTCGTTGCTGCTGGCTTTAATAATCCGCTCCAAGAGCGCCTCGGGTTTCTGCGTGGGATAACCTAGGCGTTCGGGGGAATTTGCGTTGAGCATTTGAATAACCCACCAGTCCTTGGGCAAGCTTCCTTTCTTCATGTATTGCCGGTATGTCCATTGCGGATACTTCGCTTCATCCTCAGGTTTGAGTCTTCCCTGTCCCACGGCGAACGGGCCACCTTTGGCGCGTATTATGTATTTCCCCTTTTCATCCCTGTGCTTGAATCTGGCCGCGTAGTCATCAGGATAGGGCTCAAGCACATCTTGAACATTGAAAATCCGGTGGTCACTCTTGCTAAAATATAGCAACGTATCGTGTTTCTTCGCCCATGTCTTCTTAGCCGTCTGCATTGAACTATAGCACCATACGATCTCATTTCGAAAGTTCTTGGGCCCGAACACTGCATCCATAAGAAGCCTGAGATAGGCGCTGGCAGTCGGGTCGCAGTGCAGGTATATGCTCCCGGTGCGCTTCAGGATCCTTTGCAGCTCGATGAGGCGCGGAGCCATCATGGAGATGTAGGCGAGCATGTCGCTGTTGCCCAACAACTTCCGGAAGCCCTGCATCGCCTCTGAGACCTTGCCGCCTCTTTCCACGACCTCCTCAAAGGCCTCTGCCGCTTCCAGGTCCCAAGTCCAAGTATCCTTGAACGCCTTGATCTGCGCAGGGGACCGCGTCCCGTTTCTCTCCGCAAAGAGCACGTTGTAGTTCTGGTCGCTCTTGAAAGGAGGATCCAGATAGATCAGGTCAACCGACTCATCCTTGACGTGCAACCTTAGAACCTCAAGGTTGTCGCCATAATAGAGCACGTTCTTACCCTGCATCGTGAAGCCCCTATCCCCTCAGCACTCTGCCAGGTCCCGGTCCGCTTCTGCTTGCGCGCCAGCAGCCTCTCCCAATGGGCGGAGCAGCGCCCTAACAGGCGCGCCGTCAGGCACATCGAGCTTTAGCGGCAGGCACAACAGCTCATAGCCGCCAGGGGCAACCTGCGAGAGGTCCAGGCCCTCCAGAATCAACACCTGATTCGCCAAGAGAACCTTGTGCGTCTCAACACCCAACGGTCCCATCTGCCCAATGCTGAGGTAGTCAATCCCGACGAGCGAGGCGCCGAGCTCGACAAGGAACCTCGCGCCGTCCGGCGTCAGATAGACGTAGTTGAAGTCAAAATCGGTGGCAGAAAGCAGCGCCGAGTTCTTGGTCTTAAGCAGAACTCGCCTCATATATGATATCTCCTGCTCACGAAGAAAGCCGGCGTCGATGGATTGCTCGCACTGGGAGCAGTCGACAACGGTGCATTCCCCGATGAGAGGCTCGAGGCTAACCTCCGCAAGCGTGAGACCTCCCCTGATTATATGCGCCGGGGCATCGAGATGTGTGCCGGCGTGGCTGCCCATGCAGAACCTATGAACAAGGGCGCCATCATCCTTGCCTGCGCCTTTGGCCGTTTCAATCTCGATGGCTGGGTCGCCTGGGAAGGCTATCGTCCGGGGCGAGAGATGCATAGAAATGTCCCACAGCGGGACTTGAGAGCTACTCTTCGGCGGCACTCTTGGGCGTTTTTCCTCTTTTGTTACGGGTTGTTGGCGAGGCGATCTTCGGTCTGTAGTCATCTGCCTTAATCTCGACCAGATCACACATCTCGTAGAGCCTCGATCGAAGGCGCATGCCTATCCTCTCCTCGAGCGTCTGCGCTGCTCTGGTGAGGCTGCTCTTCTTGCCCCGCGCATCGAGGTAGTTGGTCGTAATGATCATCATCTTCTTGTTGTTGTAACGATAGTTGATGATGAAGCCGAGCCTGTCTCGCACCCACTCGCTGACGTGCTCAGCCCCAAGATCGTCCAGAACCACCACCTCTGTCTCAAGAACAGGTTGCAGTATGTCGCTTTCGGAAGGCCCGCCCTTGGGGTCCGAATAGGTCTCCTTGATCTCGTCAAGCAGCGCACGGAAATCCACGAATAGGCATGGGACACTCTTGGAGATGATGTCCTTTATTATCCCCACAGCGAGGTGCGTTTTGCCAACACCGCAGCCGCCCATGAAAAGCAGACCGTCGCGCCGTGCCGGATACGCCTTGACCAGAGCCATCGCGATGTCCCTGGCCCGCAGCAGGCTAGTGTTGTTGCCCACCTCGAACCCCAGCAGACTACAGTGAGAGTAGCGCTCGGGGATATTGGCCTGAGCAAGCAGGATGTCCTGCCGAAGGCTCTCATAGCAGTCGCACCTGAAGGCCTCGTCGCCCTCTATCACCCAGCCAGTGTCGTTGCAGCGCTCGCAGCGGGGACCATCGTCCTCAAGACCTTCGTCCATGAAGCCTCCCACCTAGTCGCTCTTGATCACCTTCGGGACACGGAAGTAGTCGCCCTGACGGTCCGGCGCCATCGCCAATGCCGCCTCCTGAGTAATGCCCGGCCGACACTCGTCCTCCCGGAAAACGCCCGTCAAATCCTGCGTGTGCGCCGTCGGAGGCACATTCGCAAGGTCGAGCTCGTTCAGCTTATCAACATAGCCAATTATGCGAAGAAGCTGCCGACTGAACGTCTCCCTCTCCGTCTCGTCAAGCTCGACGCCAGAAAGCCTCGCGAGGTATTCGATCTGCTCCCTTCCGATCTGCATCCCTTCAGTTCACCGTAAGATATGGATACACGGCGCTAGAGTTTTCGGACTTGTCAAACGCCACGACCTCTAGCGTCATGTTGCCACCCGGAAGTCCGCCCGGCACAACTATCTGGAACGTGTAGATGCCGTCACCTGCGAAATCATCTCCGTCCACCCCCTCGTCGTTGAGGTAAAGACCTGTCGGAACGCCACCCTGAAGGAACAGCTCAACACGGTCAATGTCCGATGGGCCATTGGGGTCGGAAACCAACACAACCATCTTCAGGACATCGCCCGGCGCCACGGATTCGACTCCCCAGAATCCGCCGCCCATGATCATGGGCGCCCCGTCGGCCGTAGCGGCCGGCTGCCAGAGGTCAACGTTCATCTGCGAGGCCTCGCTCGGCAAAGCAAGCGGCCCAGAAAGCACATTCAGGTATGGCCACGCGGGGCTCTGATTGCCATCTGCGTCCGTTGCTACGAGCTCCACACAATACGCCGCGGGGCCTATCTCACCAGGCCCCATCTGCTGAAGACACGTGAAGATGCCGTCGCCAGGGAAGTCGTCCGGCTCAATGCCGTCATCCGTCAAGAAAATGCCCAACGGAATGCCACCGTAATAGGCCTCGACCGTCTGCACATCTGATAGACCATCAGCGTCAACAACGAAAGCCTGCATCCCGAACTCGAACCCCGTCGCGGAACTGACGCTGGCGTCAAGATAGCCAGCCGCATAGATGTGCGGTGGGAACGATGGCCCCGCGGAAGGTGTGAACTGGAGCACATAAGAATCCTGCTGACGTATTGCCACGTAGTTATCGTAGCTCTGAACCTGCTGCCACGTGCCGCCAACTTTCTTGCTCACGTCAACGCCTAACGTAACAAACTGCTTGACGTCAACCACGTCCTCGTTAGAGAAAACAACATAGTAAGTCTGGGATGGCACCTCCACGCTCAGGCTGTCGCCGGGAGAATCCGCACGCCACTCGTATGCCTCAAAGCCGCGTCCATCCTGGTAGTTATCGAACTCATCAGAGTTGACGATGAAGAAATCAACGTCGCCAGCGTTCTCCTTGTTCCCGAAAGTCGCCCCGCCAACGCTGTACAACATCTCAAACTCCACGTTGTAGGAGATGTCTAGCTTATACTGCTGATCGCCGGAAAGCTGAGCGTTCTCGATCGACGGCAGCTGCGGCATCTGGCCATCCCCGATCGTCCACGTGTGGGAATACTCCTCACCCGCCACGGTAGCGGTTAAGACCTGTGATTCGGCAACCTGGCCTATTCGGCTCACGACGCTCATCCAGAAATCCCTGTCGTTGCCCAGGTCCATTACAACCTCTCCGGTCGAATCGGTATATACGGTTATCGCTGTGTAAAAAGGGTAACTGAGGTTGTTATAGAACGGCACGCGAACCCTTATCTCCGCTCCGTCCACCGGGTTGTGGTTCACATCCTCGACCCTCGCATGGAACGTGCAGGTCTCACTGAATCTCTTGGTCGCGTTGACAGGATACGTGTCGCCCCTGTCCTGCGAGATGGCCGACAGGTCCTTGCTCCCGCCGAAGTCCTTGTCGTAGAGCACGCTCTGCTTCGCAACAGATGTGTGGTTGCCGTTCCAGTCAACCTGGTAGCCGTGCCAATCCCCCTCCCAGAACTCGTTCGTAACGTGGTCCCAGGTGTGGTTGTTGACGCCAGCGCACGGCAGGAGGCAGGCCCTGGCCGCCGCGTTCATCAAGTCCTGAATCTCGCCGCAGTTGCCGTTGTGCTCAAAGCATACCTGATTGGCCTGGATCGGCCGGTTATCATCGATGCTCCTAGCCCTGAACGGCAGATTCCTGCTCACCCAGTTGCCCACAACATCGACCGCCATGCTGTCGGGCTCAAACGGCCTGAACGCGGGAAGCGAGGCGTTAACCACGCTGTCGTCCCAAAGGTGGCTGGCGTTGCCGATCACATCCTGCAGCGTCGGGTAGTGGCCGATCGTTACGTCGTTTGTCTCCTCTGCGACGTAGCCCAAGCCAAAAGGCAAATCAAGATCGCCCCAAGCGTTCTCAGGAGCGCACGCCCCGTGAAACTGGAACACAACCGTACTTCCATTCATCCAACTCCGAATTTGGGATACAACGTTCTCACCAGCCAGCGCCTCGTAAAAGGCGCGGCTCTGATTTGAGGCGATGATGACCTTGCTACAACGGCCCCAGAACCTGATTATGAAATCGTCCGAGGTGAACATCTCATAAGGGATGTCGTTGCTCTCGAGGACCTCCTGAATTGGGCCGACTATGTTTGGGTCGCCGGTGTCGTCAACCACACCAACATAGTCGTTGAAATCCCGGCCCAGAATCTCGCTCGGAGGTCCATAAATGCCCGCAGAGCGCATGACCAAATTCTCGAGCATCTTGGGCTTGCCCGCAGCGTAGGCCCGCTCCGCGTTCATCGTCGTGACAACGACGCGGGACAGGCTCCAGGGGTATTCGCACAGGAGCGGTTTCTCAGAATCAGAACCGCTCATCATAATGGCCGCGCGGTATCCCTTGTCGCCGTCAGTCAGGTAACCTGTCGCTGAAGGCCCCCACCCATCGATGTCTTCGGCCGCTATCCAATTCGGACTCTTGTTCAAATAGTAGTTTGTGTAGTCAAATTCCTCGGACGGATTGTAGAACAAATACTCGCGCCAAAAAAAACCGTATGTGCTAGTATTCCAGGTGAGTGTGGGACTCATCGAGGGAGTCTCGTCTCCGTGCTTCGGATGAACGACATACCAGTAGTAAATGTCTCGCGGCAACTCATACTCGTCCAGCACGCCGCCGCGAATCGTTTTGTAACGAACGGTGGAGTAGTAGTCGGGGTCCTGCCCGGGAACGCCATGGTCAACAATGTCCGCATAGGGAATCTCGGGACTAATCTGGTAGAGTATCTGCGCGTTCTTTATGTAAAGCTGCGGATCAGCTGCCCTGAGCACGTCTTTCGATGAATGCGCAATCGTGAAAGCTACCTCGTCGATGATCCTGGGGTCCTGAATGTCAACAATCAGCTGGCCCCAGACCTCCTGCTGCCCAGTGCTCATACGCGTGAACATGTCGTAAAGCTCCATCCGCAGCCAGTCAGGGACAAGGTCAAGTGCTTGCTCCGCCTCGAGCGCGACCATTGCCTGCGGAGTTAGTTCCGTCACATAGCTCCCACCATCGAGGCGAACAGGTTGCCCGGCGTTGAACTTGCGGCCAACCACACCCGATTGGCCTGAAGCGACATCCGCTTCGTCCACAGAGAGCGTGGCGGTCGGCCCGCGAAGCACCTCGGGCGAAGGCTGAACCCCAGACGCAAGAAGACTCATGTTGAAGGCCAAGAAAAACGTCGCAACTGTCAATAAGAACACCATTGTCGCTCTCATGCAGATATCCCTCCCAAAATGGTGCCGCCCATAGTTCATATAGGCCGCTGAAATAAGCTAGACCACAAACTGCTCCGAGCAAGAACTCATCGCAAAAAGCTCATCCCTATCATAGCTGTCCCCACCTTACCTGTCAACAAAATGAGCTTGCAGCATCCGGCCATCGGCGTCTGAAGGCTCGGAAAATGACACGATGTTTCCCTCGTTGAGAGACTATACTAGATGCCCCAGCAGGAGTGTAGCAAGTCCGAGAAACACGAAGAACCCGCCAACATCCGTCGCCGTGGTCACGAATATGCTGGAACCGAGCGCCGGATCAAGCCTCAATGTCCTCAGCACCAGTGGCACAAGTGCCCCGAACAGTCCCGCGATAACGAGGTTTACTATCATGGATACGAACATGATCAGCCCCACCCAAAAGTTCTTGAACCACAGTCCAGCAAGCGAGCCCATTATCACGCCGCAGATTGTCCCGTCGAGAAGCCCCACGCTCATCTCCTTCAGCAGAGCGCGCCACGAGCCACGAATCGAGACCTCGCCCAGCGCAAGCCCCCTGACAATCACGGTCAGCGACTGAGCGCCCGCGTTGCCACCCATGCCAGCCACGATCGGCATCATGACAGCTAAGCCAACGTATTTCGCAATCGTTGACTTGAAAAGGCTCACGGTGAAGGCCGCCAGCAACGCAGTCCCAAGGTTCACGAGCAGCCACGGAGCACGAAGCCGAACCGACTTGAGCGGATTCGTGAAGACTCGCTCGTCCGTGTTCAGGCTCGCAAGGTAATACATGTCCTCCGTCGCCTCATCCCGCATCACGTCCATGACGTCGTCAAACGTAACAATCCCAATTAATCTTCGGGCCTTATCAACAATCGGCATCGCCAGAAAATCGTAATCCTGCATCTTCTTCGCAACATAGGCCTGGTCCCTATCCGCACCCATCGAGATGACATCTCGCTCGACGATATCAGACACCCTCTTCGCGGGGTCGGCAAGTATCAGGTCCTTCAGCGATACAACCCCCGTCAGCTTCCCCTTTAAGTCCACAACGTAGATCGTGTATATCGTCTCCTTGTTGGGAGCATCTCGCCTCAGAGACTCCAGCGACTCTGCAACGGTCATGTTCTCACGAAGCGAGGCGAACTCCGTGGTCATGATCGCGCCGGCCGTCTCCTCTGGATATGACGTGATCAGCTCTACATCTTCACGACCCTCCTCTGCCACATGTCGTAATATCTCGGCGGCATCGCTCTCATCGAGCTCGCGCAGCAGGTCGGCGCTGTCATCAGGGTCCATCTCCTGCACCAGCCCGGCCACCGTCTTCGCATCGACTGCATCGGCGAACTTGACCTGCTGATGGCCCTGAATGTGGCCGAATATCTCCGCTGCCTTCTCAGGCGAAACCAGCGACAGTATCGTCGAGATCTGTTCAGGTGCAAGCCCCTCAAGAGCGTCTGCGACGTCAGCGGGATGCGACTCCTCACAGAACTCCTTCAAAACATCAAGCTTGTTGTCTTTCAGAAGCGCCTGAATCTCAGGAAGAAGAAGGTTTCTCATCTCAGCCTCAACTTAGAACCACTGGGTCCGTTGCGAATCCTGCGCCATTATCTTGGTCATGGCATACTAACACTGGAGCCAACCCTGTCAATTCTCACAAGTCCGCCACAAATAGAGAAAAGGCCCCGCACACACGCGCCAATATGATTATCGGGGTGCGGATACCAGGAGTTTTCGTATTCTTTGATTAAGGAGCCTTGGGTTGTTGCGTCCGGGTCTTGGGCTTGGTCAACAAGAGAGTGGAATTAGGATTGACGTGATGCTGCGTTTCGGTCCCCCGAAGGGGGGCCACATTGCGGATTGCGAATTGCGGATTGACTGCCAACTGCCAACTGCCAACTGCCAACTGCCAACGGATTACGGATTGTAGGTTCCACGTTTGCCTCGCTCGCCCTGAAGGGGTACACAACAACCTGCGCCTAATGGGAGATTGGATCATTCAAAGCGGTTTCAGAAGAGCGAGCTATGAAACCTGGCCCACACCAGCAACTTGGCGCCCACAACTCGCCAAAGTGAACCTGGCTTAGCCCGGGCGGTCTGACGAATACAGCCACTTATAGATGTGGTATGAGGCGAGGACCTTCTGCGTGTAGCGGCGGGTCTCAGCGAAGGGAATCATATTGATAAACTCTTCGTCCTCGACCGTGCTGGGACAAGTCTTCAGCCACCGCTGCACATTGCCTGGGCCGCCGTTGTAGGCCGCAAGGGCAAAAACCAGCCGACCGTCGAAGCGGTCCAAAAGCCGGCGAAGATACGCGACGCCGAGCTCGATGTTGGTTTTCGGCACGTAAAGCTGCTCGAGAGTAAGGTCGTCGAGGCCAAGCGATTGCGCAACGTGCGTGGCCGTCGGCGCAATAAGCTGCATGACACCCCTCGCCGCGGATGACGAGACACTTTCCACCTGGAAGCGACTCTCCTCACGGATTATCGCATAGACGATGGCCGGCTGGACGTTGTGCGCCTTGCTCATGCGCTCCACTTGGTCTGAAAAAACCCGAGGATATAGCGCTTCCACAAACCACCGGGGCAGATCGGACACTGCAAGCCCGAGGTCCTTCAGGCTCTTAAACGCTCGCTCTGCAAGCAAGATTGTCTCATCCTGTCTGCCAACGCGCTCGAACGTCTTGATTGTGGCGTATAACGTTTGGAGATCGCCAGGCTCATCGACTGAGATCGATCGGAGCAGCCTTCCCCCCTTGTCATCCATACCAAGAGACACAAAGAATGAAGCGACATCTCTCATCGTGCCGCAACTTGCCGGAGGCATGAAGGCAAATGCGCCATCGCCGTTTAGGGCAAAGAGGCCCGCGGTTCTGCCATTTTCTTTCAGGAAAGTATCCCTGAGAGCAATCGCGCTGCGCCACGTCCTAGAGCCTTCCTTCGACAAGACCTGGGCCTCTCGAAGCAGGCCGATATACCCGCCGTCATCGCCTTGCGGGCAAAGCTCCTGCGCCGAGCGCAGAGCGCTCTTGGCCAGCCGAGCAAGCGCCCTCGAATCGGCCTTACCCTCCGACTTCAACGCACCAAGCCTATCGAGCGCGGCCAAGCCGAAATACGAGTTGGGAAAGTTGGCGACCGTCGTAGCATAGCGCTTGGCCGCCACGTCATAGTCGGCACTCAGGTCGCTCACCCTCGCCGCAAGGTATGAGGCGCTCTCGTAATAGGGCGTCTTCCCCGCCAGAGCTACAAGCCCTGACAGAAACGTTTTGGCGGATGGCAGAGCGCCTGCCGCAAGCAACGCCAGCGCAATGCGCCACCGCGCGTGAGCCGCATAGACCTCTTCCGGGAAACGCTCAATACTGGACTCGAGTGCTGCCCTAGCCTGAGCGCCCTCTCCGGCCGCCTCAAGTTCCCGGCCAACCAGGTAGGCCGCTTTCGACTGCTCCCGACTGTCTAAAGAGCTCGCACACGCCGATTTGTAGCGCTCGACTGCCTGACCGTGACGGCCTAAACGGCTGTTGCAATGGCCGAGATACATCTCCGCCCATGCGGCCTCCTCGGGCTTCTCCGAGAGCTCCTTGAACCGCTCGAATTGTTGGACCGCTCCTTCGTAGTTCCTCTGACTGAAGAGACAAAGCGCACCCGTGCGCACCACCTTGACAACGATGTCGCTTTCGCTTTGGGGCGGAATCTTCGCGAGATGGCGCAGGCACTCTTGATACTTGTGGTTCCAGAGGCAGACCTCGCCCGCTGCAAGATAGAAGTCCGGGCCCAGTTGCTCCTGCACGTGGCAGGTTGAAGTGAGCCCGCTCAGCCTATCGAGCGACTTGGCGCTGTAATCATCCTTCTTTTCACGCATGAGCAGCGATACGTATCTCTGGCAGGCAGCCTCAACCTGACCCAACTTCTCCTCGCAGCACGCCACCATAAACTGGAACCCGTCGTCAGATTGGAAAACCGCTGCCAGCTGCTCGAAGGACGAAAGCGAGGCGGCGTATTGGCCAGCGTCGTAGAGCGCTTCTGCCAGACCCGAAATCGCTTCCTTGAACTGCTCGCTAGGGGGATACTTGGCAGACAGGGCCTCTGCCGCTTCCTCCGCCAGCCCCCACTGCTTTGCTCTCGCTGCCCAAAGGACCGCGTCGCAGAGAGCCTCCTCGCCTAGCAGCCCGCCCGACGACGCCTCGACCGCAATAAAAAGCCGAGCGGCCTGGGCAAACCGGCCCATTTGGGCCAGCGATTCCGCCTTCAGGTAGTCGAGCCGGGCAGCGCGGTAAGTTGCAGGAAACAGCATAGCGATGTTATCGAGCTCTCGGATGACCGTTTCATAATCCTTCTGTCTGAATAGCTCGGCCAGATGCTCCGTCCGGAAGCTCACCTCCTCCCACTGGAGCGCCTCAGAAAGCTTAAGAAGCGTGCCCTTTGCCCGGCTTTCTGGAGCTACAATCAAGGCCCATAAAATGACCACTAAAGCGACCCCGACCGATGTTCGTCGCCTCATACTATCCCACATTGGCCCCTCAAGTTGACATCGCTGAAACCTGTTGAACTCCAACCAGCCTATCGGATGCGCGGCGCGCAACTTAAGGCCAACAGGCGTTAGACTCAAGTCTGGAGCATTTTTCGGACGTGCTGGACTAGGCCGCCCTCATCTAGAATCTGCATCACCTGTTTCGGGAACGGAGGGAATGAAAACTCGCTCCCATCAACCGCTATTACGTTCTGCGATAGATCAATCGCAACACGCGAATCTCGGCGTATCGCATCAACACATTCAGGATGCTCGATAGCAGCAAGCCCAGCGTTGATCGCGTTTCTAAAAAATATCCGGGCAAATGACCTGGCAATTAGGCCAGAAACACCCGCATATTTGAGGGCAAACGCCGCCTGCTCTCTCGAGCTCCCACAGCCGAAGTTCTTGCCCGCGACTATGATGTCCCCCTCACGAACCGTCTCAGCGAACATCGGGTCGAGGTCCTCAAGGGCGTGCTTCGCCATCTCGGCGGGGTCCGATACTGTGTATGTATATTTCCCGGGGAAAATCACGTCAGTATCTATATTGTCACCGAAAAGCCATACTCGAGGCTGCAGTCTCCACCCCTCCCATCTTGATTGCTCTGCCTAGCCTATTGGGCTCTTCTAGTCCGTTTCCTAGGCTTCTTCGTCTCTGGCGCCGCGGAGCGCTTGTGGGGCACGGCGGCCTTGCTGCGATTGACGGTCCGTTGCTCGATGTCAGTTGACGCACCTGTAAGCTTCAGGCATTTGCGCCTCAGCATCTCAGCTTCCGCGGCGCTAAGCGCAACGGCGGCGCCCTCAGGGAGCTTGCCCAATTTGAAGTAGAATAGCCTTATCCGCCTGAGCTTCATAACCGGATGGCCCAGCGCCTGGAACATCCGCTTGAGCACCCTATTGCGCCCCTCGCATAGAACTACACGGATCCAGGCATTGGAGGCCGTCTTGCTGTCCACCTCAACCTCCTTCGCCCTCGCCTGGCCGTCCTCAAGCCGCACCCCTCCCATAGCCCTTTGAAGCGTCTTCTCGGTGGGGATGCCGCGAACCTTCACCAGGTATTCCTTCTCCACCTGGAATCTCGGGTGCGTGAGTATATTGGCAACCTCGCCATCATTCGTAAGAAGCACCAAGCCCTGGGAGTCGGTATCGAGCCGGCCCACTGGGAAAACCCTTTCCTTGCAGTCAGGAATCAGGTCCCCAACGGTCGGGCGTCCTTCCGGGTCAGAGCAGGTCGAGACCACGCCCCTCGGCTTGTTGACGAGGTAATAGACTCGCTCAGCCCCAACCTGAACGCGCTTGCCGCGGACCTCTATCCTCGCCTGGGTTGGATGCACCTTGAAACCAAGGTCCTTAACGACCTTGCCGTCAACCGAAACATGGCCCGCGCAGATGAGCTCCTCGCACTTACGCCTCGCGCAAACGCCGGCGGCGGCGAGGACCTTGTGGAGCCTCTGTTCACCGAGGGGAGCTTCTCTGGCTGTTTTCTGCGGTTTCATGGGGAATCAGGCAAACAACTGCCGACAAGTGTCAAGCAACTTCTCAGCGGAGAATTCTGAGAATGTCGTTGTAGGAAACGAGCAGCATGAAGCCTATCAAGACCGCGAAACCGATACGAGTGGCGGCCTCTTTGAACTTCAGGCTTACGGGACGCTTGGTCGCGGCTTCAATACCCAGAAACAGGACGTGCCCTCCGTCGAGAACGGGGATCGGAAGTAGATTCAGGATGAACAATTGAACACTTAAGAAGGCTATCAGCTCCAGCAAAGGTGTCGTTCCGGCCCTGGCGTATTGACCCGCAACCCTTGCTATCATGATCGGCCCGCCGAGGCTCTTGATGGAGGCCTCGCCCGTAATCAGCCGGCAGAGGACCTCAAGCGTTAGCCCCATAGTGGAGAACAGCTTCTGCACTCCCCGGTAGATCGACTCGCCAAACGAGTATCTCATCATCTTCCTCGGAGAGGGAGGCGCTCCGATCCCAATCGCAAACGACTCAAGCTCATCGCTGAATTCGGGCACAACTGTCAGCTTCAAAACCCTTTCGCCCCTCTTGACCTGCATGACAAGCGGCTTCCCGTCGCTCGCCTTGACCGCGTCCCTGAGCTGCATCCAGTCAGACACCTTGACCGCGTTTATGTTCAAGACCACGTCACCGGCCTCAAGCCCTGCCCTCTTTGCTGGCCTAGCGGGCATCACGTTCTCGATTACAGGTGGTATCGGCATGCCAACGCCTATAACGCCAGCCCCATAGCGACGTTCCTCAGCCACAGTCAGACTCACCGTCCTATGCCGGCCGTCCCGCTCTACAACCATCGAGATGTGTTGCCCGGGGCGGCTTCCGATCTCTGTTAGAGCAGCCTCCCACGTCGGCGTGGGGCTGTCCATGACCTCAACTATTGTGTCTCCATAAGCGATTCCTGCCATGGCCGCTGGCGAGCTCTCCTCAACCCAGCCGACCATCGCTGGCTGGTCAATGTATGCGGAAACCGAGATGCCGAGCATGTAGATCAGCGGAAAGAGCAAGGCGGCCAAGGCGAAGTTCGCAAACGGGCCCGCGATGTACACGTAAAGCCTCTGTAACTTGCCACGAGAGCAGAGCTCGTAGTGCTTAGGCTCGTCACCTTCCGGCTCCTCTTGGCCCGCGATCTTGACGTATCCACCCCAAGGAATGAGCGAGACCATATACTCGGTCTCCCCTCGCTTGATGCCAAAGAGCTTGGGCCAAAAGCCGATCGAGAACTTGTCAACCCGAACGCCAAGCGATTTCGCTGCGCCAAAATGGCCCAGCTCATGCACGAGCACCAGAATGCCCAATACAACCAAGAACATCAGTATTGTGAAAAGCAACCTGCTACCTCTTCAACTCCTGTCCGCTACCTTCCTCGCCTCGGCCTCAGCCACCTGCGTTGCCCACTCCTTGACTGCAAGAATGGCCTTGAGCGAGTCGATCGCGACGACCTGGTGCTGTCGCATTGTCTCCTCAATCACTTCCGGTATCTCAGTAAAACTAATCGTCCCGTTTCTAAAATACTCTATCGCAATCTCGTCGGCTGTGCATAACACTGCCGGCATGCTGCCGCCAGCCCGAGCAGCTTCATACGCTATGTCTAGACACCCGAAACGCACTCTGTCAACCCTCTCGAAGTGAAGCGCACTGAGCTGTTCAGCCGACAGAGCGCTAGCATCCCAACCGAATCGCTGAGGCGCAGAGAGAGCGTAAAGGATCGGCAGTTCCATGTTGGGGACAGCCATTTGGGCCTTCCAAGAGCCATCAACGAACTCCACCATCGAGTGCATAATACACTCCGGATGAATCAGCACATCGACCTTGTCCGGCGGCTGGTCAAATAGCGTGCACGCCTCGATGACCTCCAGGCCCTTGTTCATCAGCGTAGCCGAATCGACATTGATCTTCTCACCCATGTTCCAGACTGGGTGCTTCTGGGTCTCACGAAACGACCTTCTCTGAAGCTGCTCCATCGTGTCCCCTCTGAAAGGACCACCAGACGCCGTCAGGATAAGCCGCCTGACCGATTCGGGCGCCTCACCGGCGAGGCACTGCATTATGGCACTGTGCTCCGAATCGACCGGCGTCAACCTGCCTCCTCTTTGCCGCACCATTTGCATGAGCAGCGGGCCCATCATCACGAGGCTCTCTTTGTTGGCCAGCGCAATGTCAAGCCCAGCCTTCGCGGAGTAATAGGTGGGATACAGGCCAGCCTGGCCCGAAATTGCGGATACGACCACCTCGGGGTCCGATCTCTCCAAAAACGTCTCCACTGTTTCGTAACTGTGCAGGACCTGACACTCTGTCCAGCCGTCCCTTTTCAACTGCTCCGTAAGCCTCTCTGCTGTTGGCAAATCCTGAACCCAAGCGCAGCGCACGCCAAACCGCCTGATCTGTTCAGCGAGCAGAATCGCGTTCCTGCCGGCCGCAAGCCCTACCACGCGGAACCGCTCGGGAAAGGACTCGAGCACGTGCAGCGTCTGCCGACCTATCGACCCGGTGCTTCCAAATATCGCAATTCGTTTCATACTTGGCCTATCCCGCTATCTCTCGCTAGGCCGCGTTTGGTAGAACTATCGTGAAAAACATGAACGCCACAGGAGCGTTGAACAAGAAGCTGTCAACCCTGTCCAGAACGCCTCCATGTCCGGGAAGGAGCGCGCCCGCGTCCTTGCGCCCAGCCGCACGCTTGACAAGTGAGACGCACAGATCACCGAGCTGGCCGAAGACGCCAAGCAGAACGCCGAGCAGCGCCGCTTGCCCCGCAGAAAGGCTTCCAATTAGCCAGCCAACTATCAAACAGGTCAGTATTGAGGCGACGACGCCGGCCACGCACCCTTCCAGCGTCTTACTGGGGCTGATCCGCTCAAGGGCCTTGTGTTTCCCCCATCGACAGCCGCAGAAGTAGGCGGCAGTATCGCACATCCACGTCGCTAGTATAACGAGGATGACTAGGGCCAGCCCCCTCTCATCATTCCGCCCCGGGAATCGCATAGACCCAAGGCAGACGGCAAAACTCGCTAGAAACGGCAGGAAGATTATCGAGAACACGGAAAAGACGACCCTGGTCAATACCTTAGTAGGCTCTTGATTCGACAACAGCCCGCGCAGCAGAAGAGCGAGCACCGATATCAGGAGTATCAAGCCAATTGATTCTAAACTGTTGCTCAAGAACGAAAATGCACAGGACACCAGAACTATGAGCAGCCAGAATATCTCAACGCCTGACTCCTTGAGCATCCTGTGAAGCTCGCGCAGGCCGCCCAGGACAACTGCCAGAACGAGGAGACTAAGGCCGGTCCTGCCAAACAGAACAATCACCGCCAAGACAGCGGGGGCGGCAATGACAGCCGTGATTACGCGGGCTTTAAGGTTGGTCAATTGTCAGATAACTCTTCCGAACTTTCTCGTTCTATGCTGAAAATTGGCTATCGCCCGGTGCAGCTCGTTCTCCCGAAAATCTGGCCACAAGACATTCGTAACGTGTATCTCAGTATATGCGATCTGCCACAGGAGAAAATTGGAGATTCTCATCTCACCGCTCGTTCTGATCAGAAGGTCCGGGTCCGGCTGGTCAAACGAATCGAGACAGCCCGCAAACGTTCTTTCATCGAAGCTCGCGAGGTCGAGCCTACCCTCCGCATGTTGCCGGGCGATCTTGGTGGCAGCGCGCAATATCTCCTGCCGGCCGCTGTAGTTGAGGGCAAGATTGAGTCGCATGCCGCGAAGACCGCTCGTGTCCTCGATTACCTCATTTAGGGCGTGCTGGGCGTGCTCGGGGAGGCGGGATGCGTCTCCGAAGACCCCTAACCTTATGTTGTTGTCAATCAGCTCCTGCTTCTCCTCTCTGAGATACTCGGTCAACAGATGCATGAGAGCGTCTATCTCATCCGATGGCCGCTCCCAGTTCTCATACGAGAACGCGTACAGCGTCAGGTGGCCAATGCCGAGCTTTGCGCACTCGGTAACCGTGGCGCGGACAGACTCAATCCCCTCGGTGTGGCCGGCTATTCGTGGTAGTCCTCGGGTCTTAGCCCATCTTCCATTCCCGTCCATTATGATCGCGACGTGACGAGGCAGCCGCGACATATCCATCTTGGGCGTCTTGTCGTCTGGCGTAGCGCCTACCCCCTGCTGAGCGGAGCCGATCGCCCGCGTTCCGGGCGAGCACGCTTCCTAATACTGTTAATATGTTCTTGCGACATCCAGTCGCTGTGCCCACCACAAACAAGGCAGGCACAGCCAAATGCCGTCCGTAAGCTAACTCAAGAGGCCCTATTCCGCTGGGGCGATTGCATCAACCGGACAAACCTCAGCGCAAGCCCCACAATCCGTGCACTTCTCGGGGTCAATCTCATACCTGTCCTCGCCCTCTGAGATCGCGTCAAAATTGCACGCATCCACGCACGTCCCGCAAGAAATGCACTCTTCGCTTATCTTGTGTGGCATTTCCAACCCTCCCTTCAGATCACTCCGTCAAAACATGACCTTTGCTGATTGAATCCCAAATGGACTAGAACTCCATCAGTTCCTTCTGTTTGCTCTCTTGTATCTTGTCGATCTGAGCCATGAACTCATCCGTCATCTCCTGTAAATCATCGAACGCCACGCTCGCCCTATCCTCAGAAATATCCTTCTCCTTCTCAAGGCCGCGTATCTCGTTCTTCGCCTCCTTGCGAACGTTCCGCACCGCCCCCCGACATTCCTCGCAATTCTTCGCCGCAGCAGCGCTGATATTCTTCCGTCGCTCCTCGGAAAGCGGCGGTATCGTGATTCTGATAACGTTGCCGTCGCTGGCTGGAGTAAGATTATCACCAGCACGAAGGATCGAGATCTCGATCTCCTTCAACAGGTTCGGGTCCCATGGCTGAATCACGAGCAAGCCACTCTCTGGCACGGAGACCGTCGCCAGCTGTGAAAGTGGCATTTTCTCCCCGTAGCACTCAATCCTGATGTCCGACACCAGCGAAGGCGTGGCCCTACCCGTCCGCATCTTCAGAAGATGTCGCTTGAGCGCATCGACATTCCTTTGCATGTTCGATCTGGCTTCCTTAAATACCTCATCAAGCATCGTGTGCCTCCCCGAGCAAAGTTCCAACATTTGCGCCCGTCAAAACTTTTCTTATATTGCCCTTGTCAAGCAAATTAAAGACGATAATCGGCAGGCTGTTTGCGCGGCACAGGGAAACCGCCGTCAAGTCCATGACCTCAAGCCCCGAGACCAGATAATCCTTGTAGCCAAGCTTCTCG